>NZ_JAAKNE010000121.1:0-13066 GCF_049170755.1 Aeromonas sp. 604176 | reverse complement strand
AAAAGAACAACAAGGACGAGGTTCCACCATGCTGTCGTATTTCCTACGCCGGATGCTTTTGATCATCCCGACGTTTCTCGGTATCACCCTGCTCGTCTTCACCATCACCCGTTTCGTGCCGGGCGGACCGGTCGAACGCATGCTGCTGCAAGCCCAGGTTTCCCAGAATGAATCCGGCCGTTCCAGCGGCAGCAAGGGGGCGCAAGCCCTCTCCGATGAACAGATCGAGGAGCTCAAGGCCTTCTATGGCCTCGACAAGCCCATGCTGGTCGCCTACTGGGAGTGGCTGCAGAAGCTGGCGGTGCTGGATCTGGGCGAATCGACCCGCTACTACGAGCCGGTGTGGGATCTCATCAAGGAGCGGCTCCCCGTCACCGCCTTCTTCGGACTGGCAACCTTTCTGCTGAGCTATGCGGTCTCCATCCCGCTGGGGGTGGCGAAGGCGCTCAGGCACAACAGCCGCTTCGACTCGTTAAGCTCCATGCTTATCTACATGGCCTATGCCCTGCCCGCCTACGTGGTGGGGATCTTCCTCATCACCGTCTTCGCCTTCCATCTGGAGTGGCTACCAATGGGCGGTTTTCCGGGGGACGACTTTGAGTACATGGAGAGCAGCTGGGATCAGATCAGCACTGTCTTTGCCCACGCCCTGCTGCCGCTTATCGCCTACGCCATCGGCGATTTCGCCATCCTCACCATGACCATGAAAAACAGCCTGATGGAGAACCTGTCGGCGGATTACGTGCGCACCGCCGTGGCCAAGGGGTTGCCGTTTCGCAAGGCGGTCACCGACCACGCCATGCGCAACAGCCTGATCCCCATCGCCAGCCACCTGGGGTCTGTGCTCACCGTTTTCTTTGGCGGCTCCTTCCTCATCGAGACCATCTTCAACATCGACGGCATCGGCCTGCTCGGTTACGAGGCGATCGTCGAGCGGGATTACCCCACCGTCATGGGCATTCTGGCCATCACCTCCATGCTGATGCTGATTGGCAATATCGTCTCCGATATCTGCGTTGCCCTGGTTGATCCGCGCGTGCGGTTTGGAGATTGACCATGAACCAGACCTCTATTGCCATGCCGATGCTGATATCACGCCATATCGTCTCCGATATCTGCGTTGCACCTTCTGTTGATCCCCGCGTGCGGTTTGGAGACTGACCATGAAGCTCAATCCGGTTACCTTGAAAAAACTCAAGCGCTTCAAGTCGATCAAGCGCGGTTACTACTCCTTCATCATCTTCACCACCCTGGTGCTGCTCTCCCTGCTGGCGGAGCTGCTGGTCAACAGCCGGGCGCTGATAGTGAGCTATCAGGGCCAGCTGCACTTCCCCACCTATGGCGATGTGATCCCCGGTCAGCAGTTCGGGCTCGATTACGAATACGAGACCAACTACCGCCAGCTCAAGGCCAAATTTGCCGCAGAGGGCCAGGGCGACTGGGTGCTGCTGCCGCCGGTGCCCTGGAACCCCTACGAGCAGGATTTCAAGGAGGATGCCTACCCGCCTTACGCCCCCAGCGCGGCCGAGCGCCACTTCCTCGGCACCGACACCAGCGGCCGCGACGTGCTGGCGCGACTGGTTTACGGCTTTCGCATCGCCATCGGCTTTGCCTTTATCGCGCTGGCGGCCAGTTACGCCATCGGGGTCACCATCGGCTGTCTGATGGGCTTTCTCGGCGGCCGCTTTGACCTCATTCTGCAACGCTTTATAGAGATCTGGTCCCAGGTGCCGTTTCTCTACGTCATCATGATCCTGGTGTCGCTGGCCAAGCCCAACTTCGGCCTGTTTGTCGCCATCAACGTGCTGTTCGGCTGGATGGGGATCACCTGGTATATGCGCACCCTCACCTACAAGGAGCGGGCGCGAGACTATGTGATGGCGGCGCGAGCGCAAGGGGCGACCACCGGGCGGATCATCTTCAACCACATCCTGCCCAACACCCTGATGATGATCGTTACCCTGGCGCCATTCGCCGTGGTGGGCAATATCTCCACCCTGACGGCCCTCGACTATCTGGGCTTCGGGCTGGCACCGCCGACCCCGAGCTGGGGGGAGCTGCTCTCCCAGGGCATCAACAATCTGGATGCCATCTGGATCGTCAGCTCGGTGGTGGCCGCGGTGAGTCTGGTGCTGATCATGGTCTCCTTTATCGGTGAGGCGATCCGCGAGGCGTTCGATCCGCGCAAATTTACCCGTTACCAATAAGCCAGCCGATGCCAGCGCATCGGCAGGCGTCGGGTAACGAACAGTGATTAATGAAGGACGGGCCGCCGCCATCGGCGGTCCCGGGAGCAAGGGATAATCCCGTTATCAATCAAGACCCCCAGTGTAGGGGCCAGACCTGGAAGTCAAACATGAAAAATAAAATCAAATGGATAGGTGCTCTCTTTGTGCTGGTAAACGGATCCTGGGTCTGGGCGGCCAGCCTGCCCGCGGATCTCAAATGGGAGACCAACGACACGGATCCTGTGTTCGCCTCCCCCAAGGCGCAGCCGGGCGGCAGCCTCAATATGTTTGTGGAGAGCTTTCCGCTGACGTTCCGCACCGTGGGGCCTGACTCCAACGGATCGTTCCGCTCCTTTATTCTCGATAACCAGTTGCGACTCATCAGCTTCCATCCCAATACCGGCAACCCCATCCCCTCGCTCGCGACCCACTGGGCCATCGCGCCAGACAGCCAGACCGTCTACTTCAAGCTGGATCCCCGCGCCAAATGGTCGGATGGCAAGCCGGTCAATGCTGACGACTACACCTTCGGCTACGAGATGATGCGCTCCAAACACATCAAGGGGCCCTGGTTCAACAACTACTACACCACTGAAGTGGTCGCGGTAGAGAAGATCGATGATCACACCATTATGGTCAAAGCGGCCAACCGCAAGGCCAAGATGGACCTGCTCAACACCACCGAGCTGTGGCCCCAGCCCAAGCACTACTACAAGCTGACCCCCAACTGGGTGAAGCAGTACAACTGGGCCGTGGTGCCCACCACAGGCCCCTACGTGATCAGCGACGTCAAGAAGGGCAAGTCGGTCACCTTCAGCAAGCAGAAGGATTGGTGGGCAAAAGACGATCGCTACAACCAGCACAGATTCAACATCGACACCATCAAGGTGCAGGTGATCCGCGACCACAACATCGCCTTCCGCCACTTCCTGAAAGGGGAGATCGATACCTTCGAGATGATCCTGCCCAACTGGTGGCATGAAAAAGCGGTCACCCCGGAGTACAAAAAAGGCTACGTGCAGAAGGTAATGGCCATGACCGACACCAAACAGGGCGGTCAGGGGGTGCACCTCAATGTGGCCAACCCCAAGCTGGCGGACGTGAACGTGCGCCTCGGCATCCAGCACGCCTTCAACATCGACAAGATGATCGAGACCGTGCTGCGCGGCGACTATGACAGAGCCACCACCTTCGGCTCGGGTTTTGGCGAGTTCACCGACATGACGCTGCCGGAGCGGGCTTATGACATCGGCAAGGCGCGGGAGTACTTTGCCAAGGGCGGTTACAACAAGCCGGGGCCGGACGGCATCCTGCAAAATGAGAAGGGGGAGCGGCTGACGCTGGCACTCACCTACACCAGTCAGGAGCACTCCAAGCGCCTGACCGTGTTGAAAGAGGAGGCCAAGAAAGCGGGTCTCGATCTGGAGCTTAACCTAGTGGATGGCGCCACCGGCTTCAAGGTGATGCTGGAGAAGAAACACGAGGCGGCCTGGCTTGGCTGGGGCGGCGGCGGTCTCTATCCACAATATTGGGAGTCGTTCCACTCCGCCAATGCCAACAAACCGCAGACCAACAACCTGTTCAACGTGGCTGACAAGGAGCTGGACGCACTGATCGACGCCTACAACGTCGAATTCGACATGGCCAAACGGGCCGAGATCTCCCGCCAGATCCAGCAGCGCATCTATGATCTCGCCATCTTCGTGCCCGGGGTGCAGCTCAACTATGTGCGGGCCAGCAGCTGGCGTTATGTGATGCTGCCGGACGTACCTGCCACCAAGAACACGCCGGATCTGCTCTACTGGCCGATGGATGGTTATCCTCACAGTAGTGGTGGTCTGCTCTGGCTCGATCCCAAGGTGAAGGAAGAGACCCGCAACGCCAAGGAGGCAGGGGAGGCGCTGGCGCCCATCAACCTGCTCGACAAGACCTATGCACGTCATTGATATTCAGGCCATTGCGAAGGGAGCAGCCGTTATGCCCAACACTCAGGCCCCCATTCTTGACGTACCGGATAACGGGGGGGAGTTCGCCGCTGATAACGGCCAGCACCAGGCCCCAATCCTCGAAGTACGCGATCTTGAGGTGGAGTTCGCCGTCGATGACGGCAAAATCAAGGTGCTCGACGGGGTCAGCTTCAAGGTGGCCCCGGGTCAGACGCTGGGGATCGTCGGCGAGTCCGGCTGTGGCAAGAGCGTTACCTCGCTCGCCATCATGGGGCTCTTGCCCAAACCCCACGGTCAGGTGGTAGCCGGTTCTATCCGCTTTCAGGGGGAGGAGCTGCTGTCGCTTGCGCCGGATCAGATGTACAAGGTGCGCGGCAACCGCATCTCGATGATCTTTCAGGAGCCGATGACGGCCCTCAACCCGGTGCAGACGGTCGGTGAGCAGCTGATGGAGGTGTTTCGTCTCCATCGCCCCGAGTATGACAAGGCCCAGCGTAAAGCCGCGGCCATCGCCATGCTGCAGAAGGTGGGGATCCCGGAACCAGCCCAGCGCTTTGCCGTTTACCCTCACAACCTCTCCGGCGGTATGCGCCAGCGGGTGATGATCGCCATGGCGCTCTCCTGCGAGCCAGACCTGCTCATCTGCGACGAACCGACCACGGCGCTGGATGTCACCATTCAGGCCCAGATCCTCGAACTGATGAAAGAGCTGCAGGCCCAGACCGGGATGGCCATCATCTTTATCACTCACGATCTGGGGGTAGTGGCGGAGCTGTGCGACGAAGTGGTGGTGATGTACGCCGGGCGGGCGGTAGAGCAGGCCGACGTGTTCGAGCTGTTTGACCACCCCCGTCACCCCTATACCCACGGCTTGATGAGCTCGATCCCGCGACTCGAGGATGAGCCCAAGAGCCTGCTCAAGACCATCAAGGGACAGGTGCCAGCCCTGCACGAGATGCCCGCTGGCT
Organism: Aeromonas sp. 604176; assembly: GCF_049170755.1. Classification (NCBI taxonomy): domain Bacteria; kingdom Pseudomonadati; phylum Pseudomonadota; class Gammaproteobacteria; order Aeromonadales; family Aeromonadaceae; genus Aeromonas; species Aeromonas sp. 604176. The sequence goes on along the minus strand of NZ_JAAKNE010000121.1, from coordinate 7,924 downwards.
GCCGCTTCTCCAACCGCTGCCCCCATGCGACCGATCTCTGCATCAGCGCCATTCCGGCGGTGGAGCAACTCAACCCGCGCCACCATGTCGCCTGTCACTACTGGAAGGAGTTGACCCCATGAGCACTCTGTTATCGGTCAGGGATCTGAAACAGCACTTCCGGCTGGGAGGCGGGTTCCTGCGCAAGCAATATACGGTTCACGCGGTGGATGGCATCAGCTTCGACCTGAAACAGGGGGAGACGCTGGGGCTGGTGGGTGAGTCGGGCTGCGGCAAGTCCACCCTCGGGCGCAGCCTGCTCAAGCTGTTCGAGCCGACCGCGGGCACCATCACTTTCGAGGGGCGCGATATCACCGCCCTCAGCCCGAAGGAGATGCGCTCCCTGCGTCAGGAGATGCAGATGGTGTTTCAGGATCCTGCAGAATCCCTCAACAGCCGCCACACCGTGGGCCAGATCCTGGAGGAGCCCTTTATCATCCACGGTAAAGGCAACACTGAGCAGCGCCGCGGCTGGGTGCAGGAGTTGCTGGCGAAAGTGGGCCTGCCGGGCAGCGCGGTGGATCGCTACCCCCACGAGTTTTCCGGCGGTCAGCGCCAGCGGATCGGCATCGCCCGCGCCATCGCCCTCAAGCCCAAGCTGCTGGTATGCGACGAGGCGGTCTCGGCCCTCGATGTCTCGGTGCAGTCGCAGATCGTCAACCTGCTGCTCAGCCTGCAGCGGGAGATGAACCTCTCCATCATCTTCATCGCCCACGATCTGTCGGTGGTCAAACACATCTCGGATCGGATTGCAGTGATGTATCTGGGACGGATCGTCGAACTGGCGGATGCCCAGTCGCTCTATCTGGCGCCGCGCCACCCTTACACCCAGGCGCTGATCTCCGCCATTCCGGTACCGGACCCGCGCAGGCGCAGCCAGCGCATTTTGCTGACCGGCGATGTGCCCTCCCCCATCTCGCCGCCAAGCGGCTGCCACTTCCACCAGCGCTGCCCCCATGCGACCGAGTTGTGCAAAAGCAAGGCGCCCAAGCTTGAGGTGTGTGATGAGGCCCATCATCAGGTGGCCTGCCACACCCCGCTCGCCGTCAGTGGTCACGCTATCAGCGGCAGCGCCATCAGTGGCAACGCCATGAGCGGTGACAGCAGGCTGGAGCAGGCAAGCTAGGCGCAGCGAACAAACACCAGGGTAGAAACAGACGAGGCGGCCATCAGGCCGCCTCGTGCTATCGGGTCACTCTTGCAATATCGAGCCACTGCCGCAGCTTGTCAGGCAATCTGGTAACGGCCCGGCTTGTGGTTGAGTGTCAACACCAGATTACAGATAACCGCCGCCACGATGGAAAGCGCCAGGATCCAGGGCTGCACCACGAAAAACGAGGCGACAACAATGGCGCAATCGAGCCCCATCTGCAGCTTGCCCGCCCGGATGCCAAAGCGATCCTGAATAAAGAGCGCCAGAATGTTGAAGCCCCCCAGACTCGACTTGTGGCGAAACATGATGAGCAGCCCCATCCCAATCAGGGTACCGCCGATCAGCGCCGCATAGAGGGGCTCTATCTTGCCGATCTGCAATACACCGTTGAGGTGATCGGTCATGTAGGAGACTGCCGCCACTGAGACAAAGGTGTTGAAGGTAAAACGTGGCCCCATCCGCAGCCATGCCAGCGCATAGAAGGGCAGGTTGATGCCGAAAAACAGCAGGCCGAAGCTGATGCCGGTCACCTTTTGCAACAACAGCGCCAGCCCGGCAGTCCCGCCGGTGAGCAGGCCAACCTGATGAAACAGAAAGATGCCGAGGGAAACAAAGCCGGCCGCCGTCAGCAGGGCCAGCACATCCTCATAAATAGGATGGGCAGTGCGAATCGAGGTGTTGTCCATAACCTGTATCCAAGCGAAGTAAAGAGAGAGTGTCTGTCGCCTGCCGTTGCGGGCGGGCTGCGAGCCCTGTCCACAGGGCTTCGTTATGGGGTCCAGTCTATTTTTTGTGAAAAGGATCACAACAGTCAGGCTGAACGCCCCATTCTGGTGCCTGTCATCTGGCATTGACACTCGCTGCACCAAGATGCAGCATGCCGCGCCGTCAGAGGCGGTTTGCCATGGCACAAACGCGCCGGCTCTGCTACAAAGCGCGCAGCCCCCTTTTCCCATCACCGTAAGGAGCCCCATGATCTGCACAGAACCCCAACCATGACGTATCTGGTCACCGGCGTCGCCGGTTTTATCGGTTTTCATGTGGCCAGCAAGCTGTGCGCCGCAGGCCATCGGGTGGTGGGGATCGATAACCTTAACGACTACTACGAGGTGATTCTGAAAGAGGCACGGCTGGCCCAACTGGCCAGTTTCCCCAATTTTCGCTTCGAGCGGCTGGATCTGGCGGATCGTGAAGCCATGGCGGCCCTCTTTGCCAGCCACGGTTTCGAGCGGGTGATCCATCTGGGGGCACAGGCGGGGGTGCGCTACTCCATCGACAATCCGTTCGCCTATGCCGACAGCAACCTTACCGGCATGCTGACGGTGCTGGAGGGGTGTCGTCACCACGGGATTCAGCACCTCATCTACGCCTCCTCCAGCTCGGTCTATGGCATGGGGGATCAGATGCCCTACTCCACCGCGCAGCAGGTGGATCACCCGGTCTCCCTCTACGCTGCGACCAAAAAGAGCGGCGAGCTGATGGCCCACGCCTATTCGGAGCTCTATGGCCTGCCCACCACAGGGCTGCGCTTCTTTACCGTCTACGGCCCCTGGGGCCGGCCTGACATGGCCATCATCAAGTTCACCCGCGCCATCCTCACGGGCGAGCCTATCGACGTATACAACCACGGCGATCTCAGCCGCGACTTCACCTACATAGACGACATCGTCGCGGGGATCCTCACCGTGGCCGACCAGCCGCCCCGCCCCAATCCCGATTGGCATGCCAGCGAGCAGAGCGCGGCCGAGAGCGCCGCCCCCTACCGCATCCTCAATATCGGCAACGGCCAGCCGGTGCGGCTGCTCGATTTTATCGAGGCGCTGGAAGAGGCCATCGGCAAGCCCGCCATCAAGCGGATGCAGCCGATGCAGGCAGGCGACATGCACGCCACCTGGGCCGACAGCGAGCCGCTGCACACCCTCACCGGCCTGCGCCCCGCCACGCCCCTCAAGCAAGGTGTTGCCGAGTTTGTCCGCTGGTATCTCGACTACTACCGGCCCGTCCGCTGACGAGCACGGGCAGCCTCTCGGTCATTGATGAGTTAATCAGATACCACTGATGCCCCGCGGGTTTTAGGATGGCTGAACGCACTGTCTGCGCACCATAGCGAGGATTTGAGATGCAATCACAGGAACAGGGTCTGATCGATGGACTGTTCGACCGCCTCAAGCAAGCGCAAGTCAGGGATAGCAAACGAGACCCACAAGCGGATCAGCTGATCCGCCAGCATCTGGCAGAGCAGCCCGATGCCCCCTACTACATGGCCCAGGCGCTGCTGATCCAGCAGGCAGCCCTTACCCGCCTCAACGATCGAGTCAAGGAGCTGGAGGCCAGCCAGAACAGTTCGAGCGGCGGCAGTTTTCTCTCCGGCCTGTTTGGTAGCGAGAGCAGCACACCCCCGCGCTTTACGCCTCCACCGGCAACCGCGCCTGCCCAGCCCGCGTCCCGTGCCAGCTCCTTTTTAGGGGGCGCCCTGCAAACCGCAGCCGGGGTTGCCGGTGGCGTGATGCTGGCCGACATGATCGGCGGACTGTTTCACAGCAACCGGCCCGAGGAGATCATCGACATCATAGAGCCAGCGACCATCGCCAATCCGGTCGATGCGGAACCGGTGCGCTGGGACGGCTGGGATTCACCTCCCGATGCTGGCAGCAATTTTCTCGATGACGATAACCTGAGTGGCGGCTGGGCCGACACTGACGATAACAACGGCGGTTTCTTCTGATCGTCAAACCATTACTGGCCCCGCATCTGGCGGGGCCCAACTCGATACGAAACCCATGACTATGGAAAGTGTGATGACACCACGGATCGGCAGCGGCATGACGCGATATACTCAGCGCGCTTCGTGCCACTCGGGAACAACTCCCGACCCCAGGCGCTCTGTCCGTGGCCACGCAACACCCCCATGACGACAAGGAGCCACCTCATGATCCGAACCCTGCTTTTGACCGGTGCCGCCATTGCGGCCTATGCCCTGACCCAGAGCCACTCTCTGCTTCCCCTGCTCAGCCTGCTGGCCCTGCTTTCGCTCTGGGTTGTCAGCGAAATTGGCAGCTTCTATCGCGCGCTTCCTCCCGCCGTACTGGATGAGCAGGAGTATCACCACGACTTTTAACCGGATGAAAAATGGTGTGAAACTGTCGAGATGCCGTTAGTTCCATACCGTTTTGCTCTCTGAAACCAACCGGCTATAACAACAGGATCCACTGGGTTCATGGCGATAGCAGCCATGTTCCTCTATATCTTCTGTACTCAAACAGGAGATAACCCATGAGGCACATCAGCGAAAACGGACTGTTTTTGCTGCTTTTTTTGTCGTTGTTACTGGCAGGTACGCCGCGGGCGATGGCACAAGGCAGGGATTTCAGACAGGCCCCCAAGGCGCTAACGGCGATCAAGCAGGGTCAAGTGGCCCAGCAACACGGCAATCTGCAAAAAGCCATCGCCCTCTACTGTGTCGCCGCCAGCACCGGCAATCCCGAAGGTTATTTCCGGATCGGCCGCCTGCTCGCCACCGGCCCAGCCTCGGTGCGCAGCGCCAGGCTGGCCAACAGTTATCTCGCCATGGCTATGCGCCTGGGTAACCAACAGGCCGCCCGTTACTACAACGCCCGCATCGGCAATGCCCCTATGGGGGAGCGGTGTGGCATCGGGATCCGTGGCGGTCAGGGGGGCTATCTGGCGCAGCTCCCCTCCACCCCCTTCAATGTCGACTCCTGGGTTGCCCGCCAGCCCCCCGCCAAGCAAAAACTGGTCACCATGCTGCGCCACGCCGCCAAACACCATCAGGTGGATGCCCGGCTGGTGCTGGCGATTGCCATCGCCGAATCCAACCTCAACAGCCGCGCCGTTTCACCCAAGAATGCCCAAGGGCTGATGCAGCTGATCCCCGAGACCCAACTGCGGTTCGGGGTGACCCGTCCATTCGATCCGGCCCAGAACATCAAGGGCGGCGTCACCTATCTCAAGTGGCTGGATCGCCGCTTCGATGGCGACTGGGTGCTGATCTCGGCGGCCTACAATGCCGGGGAAAAAGCGGTGGAACGCTATGGCGGGATCCCACCCTATGACGAAACACAGGAGTATGTAAAACGGGTGCTCTACTTCGCTGGCCACAAGCAGCCCTGAGGCCATTCATCAGCATGTCCGTTACTGACAAAACACGCACCAACATTGCGCAACCGTTTTCCTTTCGGTAGGATCCGGCGCTTTCTCGCCAGCCCTACAGGTATCCCATGAATATCATCAAACGCTGTTCGCGCCTGCTCACCCTCTTTGCCCTCCTCTCCTCCAGCGTGATGGCGGCCACCCCGGCCCCCATCCTGATCCAGGGGGCGATGGACGTCGAAGTCGAAACTCTCGTTGCCGCACTGAAAGACAAGACGGAGCTGACTGTGGGGGCCTGGACATACTGGCAGGGTACTATCTCGGACTATCCGGTGGTCATCTCCCGCACCGAGGTGGGTCTGGCCAATGCCGCTGCCGCCACCACGTTGGCGATTGAGCGTTTCAAGCCGCGTCTCATCATCAATCAGGGTACGGCAGGAGGCCATGATCCGGCACTGCACCGGGGCGATATCGTTATCGGCACCAAGAGCTTCAACATGGGAGCCTATCGCAGTGACCTGATGCCCGCCGAGCAAGGCGTCGATCCGAGCAAATGGCACAACTTCGAGGTCACCATGCGTCTGCGCGATAACGGCAAGCTGGTGGAGCACAGCTCGTTCGCTGGCGATCCCGAGCTGATTGGCCGCGCCCTCGGTATGGCCGATCGCTATCGCCACGGCCGAGTAGTAGGCGGCATCATTGGCACCGCCGATGAGTGGAACCGACAGGTAGCGCGCATCAACTGGCTGCATCAGACCTACCAGACCGCCGCGGAAGAGATGGAAACCTCCTCCGCCGCCCTAGTGGCTGAGGCCTACAAGGTACCCTTTGTCGGCATCCGGGTACTCTCCAATACCGATCTCCACGGTGAAGAGTTTGACCCGCAGACTGCCATCCACTGCCAGCAATTTGTCATTGATTACGCAAACGCGCTGATCAACAGTTTCCACAAGGCATAAGGCCCTATAAGAGGCCGTCATGACAGGCGGCCTATCTTCCCCCCCATCTTTGCCCCCCCTTGCCCATTGGTTTACAATCGGAACGTTTTTTGGAACCGGGTTGACCTGTGTCGACCTGGCCCCACCACGACATCAGTCTGTTAATGCCAAGACATTAACCTGCTGAAAAGGAAGAGAATTAGCCAATGGCTCAATTTATTTACACCATGAACCGGGTCGGCAAGGTAGTGCCGCCCAAGCGTCATATTCTCAAGAACATCTCCTTGAGCTTCTTCCCGGGCGCCAAGATCGGCGTGCTGGGTCTGAACGGCGCCGGTAAATCCACCCTGCTGCGCATCATGGCAGGCATCGACACCGAGATCGAAGGGGAAGCCCGTCCGCAGCCCGGCATCAAGATCGGCTACCTGCCGCAGGAGCCGAAGCTGGATCCGGAGCAGACCGTACGCGAGGCAGTCGAAGAGGCCGTTGGCGAAGTGAAGCGCGCCATGGCCCGTCTGGACGAGGTCTATGCGGCCTACGCCGACCCGGATGCCGACTTTGACAAGCTGGCCCGCGAACAGGGCGAGCTGGAAGCCATCATCCAGGCTCAGGGTGGCCACAACATGGAAAACCAGCTGGAGCGTGCGGCCGATGCCCTGCGCCTGCCGGCCTGGGATGCAAAGATCAAGCACCTCTCCGGTGGTGAGCGCCGCCGTGTGGCACTGTGCCGTCTGCTGCTGGAAAAGCCGGACATGCTGCTGCTGGACGAACCGACCAACCACCTGGATGCGGAATCCGTGGCCTGGCTCGAGCGCTTCCTGCACGACTACGAAGGCACTGTAGTGGCCATCACCCACGACCGTTACTTCCTCGACAACGTGGCGGGCTGGATCCTGGAGCTGGACCGCGGCGAAGGTATCCCGTGGGAAGGCAACTACTCCTCCTGGCTGGAGCAGAAGGACGCCCGTCTGGCGCAGGAAGCAAGTTCCGAAGCGGCCCGTCGCAAGTCCATCGAGAAAGAGCTGGAGTGGGTTCGTCAAAACCCGAAAGGGCGTCAGGCCAAGTCCAAGGCCCGTATGGCTCGCTTCGAAGAGCTCAACACCAACGACTACCAGAAGCGCAACGAGACCAACGAGCTGTTCATTCCGCCCGGACCGCGCCTCGGCGACAAGGTGGTGGAAGTGGCCAACCTGCGCAAATCCTATGGTGATCGGGTGCTGATCGACGATCTGTCGTTTGCCATTCCGAAGGGTGCCATCGTCGGCATCATCGGCCCGAACGGTGCCGGTAAGTCGACCCTGTTCCGCATGATGTCGGGTCAGGAGCAGCCGGATTCCGGTGCCATCACCCTAGGTGAAACCGTGGTGCTCGCCTCTGTCGATCAGTTCCGCGACAGCATGGATGACAAGAAGACGGTATTCGAAGAGGTCGCTGACGGTCAGGATATCCTGCGCATCGGCAACTACGAGTTCCCGAGCCGCGCCTATATCGGCCGCTTCAACTTCAAAGGTTCCGACCAGCAGAAGCGGGTTGGCGAGCTCTCCGGTGGTGAACGTGGTCGTCTGCATCTGGCCAAGCTGCTGCAGACCGGCGGCAACGTGCTGCTGCTGGATGAACCGACCAACGATCTGGACATCGAAACCCTGCGCGCCCTCGAGAACGCCCTGCTGGAGTTCCCGGGTTG
>NZ_JAAKNE010000120.1:0-13149 GCF_049170755.1 Aeromonas sp. 604176 | reverse complement strand
GCAAGATTGCCGAGAAGCGTGTCTACCCGGCCATCGACATCACCCGCTCCGGCACCCGCAAGGAAGAGCTGCTGACCACTGGTGACGAGCTGCAGAAGATGTGGATCCTGCGCAAGATTGTCCACCCGATGGGCGAGATCGACGGTATCGAGTTCCTCATCGACAAGCTGGCGATGACCAAGACCAACGACGAGTTCTTCGACGCCATGCGGCGCCAGCAGAAGTAAGTCCGGTCAGAAAATGACGAAACCGCGGCCCTGGTCGCGGTTTTTGTTTATCTGTTTTCCGGTTGCCCTAGTAGTATGAGATCCCGATGTCGCATGGATGGAGACGTCATGAAGCCTGTTGTCTGGTTATTGCTGGGATTGCTGAGTGCAATGCCAGTCTGTGCGCAGAGTGCTCCGGCTACGGTGACAGCCGAGACGCTGCAGACGCATCGGCACTATCTGGCGAGCCGTCTGCAGCAAGGACAATTTGCCGCCATCGACTCTCTGCTGGCGACCCTGAGCCGCGAGCAGCGGGAGTTCCTGCTGTTGCAGCTGCTGCGGGATATTCCGGTTACCGCTCCTGCGTCCCCCGCGTTGCAACGCTGGGTCGAGGCACAGGCCGACAAGGCTCCAGAGTGGCTGCAGGAGCAGCAGGTAGACGGTTTTCTGGTGCAGCAACCTGTCTACGATTTTGCCGCGCAGGCCCGTCAGTTGCTGGGCGAATGGCAACTGCACTCATTGGTGCAGCGTTATCAGCAGCAACTTGCCCAGGGCAACTTCCAGCTAAAGTCCATCTACTACAGCAGTAACCCCGATATTGCCATGCAGCAGCAAGCTCTGTTGCTGGCCCTCGACGCCTTGCCGCAATCGATCTGGATGCGGGAGGCGCAAGCGCTGGCCAGCCGGAATATCTATCTGCCCGACAATCAGCTGTTGCTCCATCTGCTGCTGCGCACAGGTGAACCGGCGCTCTATGGCATGTTGTGGCGGCGGCCGGCAGATCAGGATGCGCTGCGCGCACTCGCCACCATCAACCGCTTCCATCATGGCAATACGGCCAGCTCCCTGCTGATTGCCGCCAGCGGCAATCCCGGTTTGAGAGAGCCGGCCCTGCGCCAGCTGAGCGCCCTCTCTCCTTTGCCGCCACAAGCCCAGAAATACCTGCTGGCCGAGCTCTCCAACCGCCAATACGGGGCGCTGGTGGCCGGTCTATTGATGGAGGTGGATGAACCCCAGTTGCTCTCCGGCCTTGCCAGACGCCTCGGCCAGCGTGATCTCCCCCCCGCAGCACCGAGTCTGCTGCCCGATTCGGGTACACCCGATGGGCAGCCAGGGTTATAATGCGTGACCTCCTGAACCCGGTTGGGAACTTGCATGAAATACAAGGATTTGCGTGATTTCATCGCGCAGCTGGAACAAAACGGACAACTCAAGCGCATCACCCGCGAGATAGACCCCTATCTGGAGATGACCGAGATCAGCGATCGCACCCTGCGTGCGGGTGGCCCGGCTCTGCTGTTCGAAAATCCCAAAGGCTACACCATGCCGGTGCTGACCAATTTGTTCGGCACCCCGGATCGGGTTGCCATGGGCATGGGGCAGCCCGATGTGGGCGCTCTGCGTCAGGTCGGGGTCTGGCTCTCCTATCTCAAGGAGCCCGAGCCGCCCAAGGGATTCAAGGAGCTGATGGAGAAGCTGCCGATCTTCAAGCAGGTGCTCAACATGCCGACCAAGCGCCTCTCTTCCGCCCCCTGCCAGCAGGTGGTGCAGGAGGGAGATGCGGTCGATCTCGACCAGATCCCGATCCAGCACTGCTGGCCCGGCGATGTGGCGCCGCTGGTCACCTGGGGCCTCACCATCACCCGCGGCCCCTACAAGAAGCGCCAGAACCTCGGCATCTATCGCCAGCAGAAGATCGCCAAAAACAAGCTGATCATGCGCTGGCTGGATCATCGTGGCGGTGCCATCGATTTTCGCGAGTGGCAGGAGGCCCACCCGGGCGAGCGATTCCCGGTGGTGGTGGCACTCGGTGCCGATCCGGCGACCATTCTCGGCGCGGTGACGCCGGTGCCGGATACTCTCTCCGAATATGCCTTTGCCGGTCTGCTGCGCGGCAGCCGTACCGAGGTGATCAAGGCCATCAGCTGCGATCTGGAGGTGCCCGCCAGCGCCGAGATCGTGCTGGAAGGCTATCTGGAGCCGGGTGAGATGGCGCCGGAAGGGCCCTATGGCGACCACACCGGTTACTACAACGAGGTGGACGAGTTCCCGGTCTTTACCATCACCCACATCACCAAGTGGCGCGATGCCATCTATCACAGCACCTACACCGGCCGTCCGCCCGATGAACCGGCGGTACTGGGTCTGGCGCTGAACGAGGTGTTCGTGCCGCTGCTGCAGAAGCAGTTCCCCGAGATTGTGGACTTCTATCTGCCGCCGGAGGGGTGCTCCTACCGGATGGCGGTGGTGACCATCAAGAAGCGTTACCCGGGCCACGCCAAGAGGGTGATGCTGGGAGTCTGGTCCTTCCTGCGCCAGTTCATGTACACCAAGTTCGTGGTGGTGTGTGACGATGACGTCAACGCCCGCGACTGGAAGGATGTGATCTGGGCCATCACCACCCGGATGGACCCGGCACGGGACACCACCTTGATCGAGCATACGCCGATCGACTATCTGGACTTCGCCTCGCCGGTCTCCGGCCTCGGCTCCAAAATGGGGCTGGATGCCACCAACAAGTGGCCGGGCGAGACCAATCGGGAGTGGGGTCAGCCCATAGTTCAGGATGAGGCGGTGAAGCAGAAGGTCGATGCCATCTGGGATGAGCTCAATATCCTCGGATGAGGCAAACATGACAGCTTTGCTGCAAAAAGTGATGCGATCCGCATTGATTTGAGTATTCTCGACTGACGGGGCCAGGGCTGCTGGTCGTCACTCCATAGTGAAACAATGAGCGAAGCGGGCCGAGCGAGCCCGCCACAAGGACAAGAATGCAACGTATCAAATGCCGCGTAGAGGAACTGCGCGAATATGTCGACACCATCTGGCATGTGGCTCTGACGCCGCAGCAAGCGATCAGCTTCAAGCCGGGCCAGTATCTGCTGGTGGTGATGAGCGATTCGGACAAGCGCCCCTTCTCCATCGCCAACTCGCCGACCCGCCCGGGCGTGCTGGAGCTGCAAATTGGTGCCACTCCCGAGAACGCCTATGCCGGTCAGGTGCTGGCCCGCATGCGCGAGCAGGGGGAGATCGAGGTCGAATTGCCGGCTGGCAAGGCGTTCCTGCGCGATGAGTCTCCCCGTCCGCTGATCCTGATGGCGGGCGGCACCGGCTTCTCTTACGCCCGCTCCATTCTGGAATATCTGATCGACACAGGCAGCAAGCGCCCGGTGTTCTTCTACTGGGGGGTGCGTCAGGCTCACTGGCTCTACGAACTGGAGCAGATGCAGCAGTGGGAGCGTGACTATGCGCCGCTCACCTTTATCCCGGTGGTGCAGGAGCCGGATGCTGACTGGACCGGCAAGAGCGGACTGGTGCACAAGGCGATCATGGATGACTTCGTCAGCCTCCACGACTACGACATCTATGTCGCCGGTCGCTTCGAGATGGCGGGGGCCGCGCGTGAGGAGTTCAAGATCCTCGGCGCCGAGCCGGAGCGCATCTTCGGTGACGCCTACGAATTTATCTGACGGGATCCCCGCTTGGATGACGCAGCCCCCGGTTTTGCCGGGGGCTTTTGTTTTTGTGGCTGCCGCAGTACCTGATCGTACCGAATGGTTGGATTATCGCGGCGTTATCCCATTATTTTTCAATATATTGGCTATGAATGGCTACTAATCTGGCTTGGCTGGTGGCATCTTTGTTTGGATTGACAAGAGTATCCATAGAGCAAGCACAAGGAGGCGCAGTGTTAAGCAAAGAGGCAAGGGGGCAACCCGGGTATGATCGGGAGGCACCCTGCGCGACTGAGCTGGCCGCCATGCCGGAACCCTCCTCCGGTGGTGATGCGTTTGCCCGTTTGCAGGCAGAGATCGCCGCTTTGCAGCATGAAAACGGCCTGTTGCAGGAGAAGCTCAATGCCGCCCTCGATGGCACCGGCATCTGTCTCTGGCAGGGCACCATTCCCACCGGCGAACTGCGGGTCTTCAATCTGCAGAACTTTCAGGCTGGCGATATGGCCCCTCATTTCGATCAGTGGAGCGCCAAGCTCCATCCCGACGATCGCGCCCATGCCATGGGCAGCTACTTTGCCCACCTTGAGAGGAAAACGCCCTTCTACGAAGCTGAATACCGCACCATCAGCCCGGCCGGGGAGATCACCTGGCTGTGGGATCGTGGTCGCGTAGTGGAGTGGGATGATGAGGGCAGGCCATTGCGGATCATGGGCTCCCATATCGATATCACCCAGCGCAAGGCTTATGAGCAGCGGCTGGCGGAGCGTGCCAACTGCGATGCGCTCACCGGCCTGCTCAACCGGCAGGGATTTGGCAAGGCGTTCGCTCTACAGCCGCCACAAGGGACGGGGGCACTGCTCTTTATCGATCTGGATGACTTCAAGGGGATCAATGACCAGTTGGGCCACGCTTGTGGTGATCAGGTACTGCAGCAGATGGCGGAGTGGTTGCGTCTCATTATGCCGGGCTCTGCCCTGTGCGGCCGTTACGGCGGTGACGAGTTTGTGGTTTATCTGCATCGTGATGTATCAAACCATGCTCTGGCTCATCTGGCCGATGCCCTGATCTGCCGGATGCATGGTTACGTGCCCAAACCCGGTTGCCCGCAGCGGGTGGGGCTGAGTATCGGCATCGCCCTGTGGGAGGAGCAACCATTGAGCTTCCGACAGGCATTGGAGGTGGCCGACCGGGCCATGTACGAGGCCAAGGCGCGCGGCAAGCGGGCCTGGTATCTGCTTCAGGTGTGATGCTTTTTACAGGTTCAATACAAAGCAAAAACCCCAGCTGAGCTGGGGTTTTCGTTATTCGCCTTTGGCGCCGAGCTGCTGCTCGAGCTGAGCCAGCTTGCTTTCGAGGGCGGCCAGTTTTTCCCGGGTACGCAGCAGCACCTTGGTCTGCACGTCGAACTCTTCACGGCTGACCAGATCCAGCTTGCCCAGCTGCGCTTGCAGTACCTGACGCATCTTCTTCTCGGCCTCTTCACCCATGCTGCGAATGCCGGGTGGCAGGGAGTTGTGCACCTGCTTGGCGATCTCTTCCAGTTTCTTCGGGTCGATCATGATGTCCTCCTTAAGCGTTGGCGGACATTCTACCGACAATTCCCTCACTTTGCCGAGATCGCGGCGGCTTTTTAGTCGTGATGGTGCCCGCTGGCTGGTCGGGTCTGGTTAATCACTCACTGTTGTTACCCTTGCGCCCCTTTGTTGACGTAAAACCTTGATTCTCGCCACAAACCTGAGCAGAAGATGACCAACATGAGTCTCGTTGGTTGTTGGTTTTATGTTAACGTCTTGCAGTCGCGGTCGTGATGGCCTCGTTGGCTGGTGATGGATAACAACCCTATAAAAAGAGAATAAAAAATGAAGAAGAAGCTAATTTATGCAGCTGTTGTCAGCGCTCTGCTGAGCGGATGTGGTGGAGATGACAACAAGGGAGATACTACCAGCTCCCTGGACTATGCCCTGAGTGGTGGCAGTGGTCTTCGCCCGAGTGTGCTGGCCCCCCGTGCCAGCGACGGTACCCTGAAGTTTTCGACAGAAACTGCCGATCTGTCGAACCCGGTATCTGCCCTCTCCACCCTGGATGGCTGGTCAACCACCCAACCTGTCCAGCTGGTGCCGGCGACCGTGACCGGCGTCTCTGTGCCGGCACCGGCCGCCGGCGAGTATGCCTCGGCCATTGCCCCCCTCTATCTGCTGGAGCTGGTGCTGGATCCGGTGACTCAGCGTCCTGTCGGAGTGAAGAACAACAAGCCTCTGACCTATGGCACCGATTTTGTGGTAAGCGATGGTGGTGGCAAACTCAATCTGGTGCCGCTCAAGCCGCTTAATCCCTCTTCCTACTACATGATCGTGGCGACCGACGCCCTCAAGGACAGCCGTGGTGTGCCACTCAAGGCCGGTGGTGATTACAGCAACTTCAAATCGACGGCTGGTGCAACCGTGCAGGAGCAGACCATCAGCAGCCTGATTGCGCTGCAGGAAGGGCTGTTCAAGGCAGCTACCGGGATCACCAGCGATCGGGTGATCTTCTCCGACTGGTTTGCCACCCAGTCCGGTGCCGATGTGCTGCTGGCAGTGAAGGGCGCTGCGGCCACCGTGTTGCAGAGCCCGACCCTGGATGCTGCATCGCTGTGGAAGCAGGACGCCAAAGGCAACACCAGTCTGCCAGCAACCTATACCATCAATGGTCTTAGTGGCGGGGTGGATTTTCTGACCCAGCTGGCGAATGAGCCATTCTTGCCGCAGGATCAGAAAGATGCACTGACAGCCGCCTTTGGTGTTGGTACGCCGCTTAACGGGGTTGCCCAGCTAACCAAGGTTTATACCGGTACCGTCAAACTCCCTTACTTCCTCTCAACCCCGGCGATAGCCGGCTCCTGGGACAAGGCCAAGACCCAATCCTGGCACGGCGCCATTCCCAGCCTCTATGCCATCGCCAACGCGCTGAAAGCGGGTGATAGCGAGGTGATCGGTGGGCTGGTAGGCGCCGGAGTGAATCCGGAGCTGCTGGGTGAGCTGATTGCCGATCCGAGCCGTCAGGCCGATCTGCTGAGGGAGGCGAGCAAGCTGATCGGGGTGACTCTCACCTCAGGTGGCAAGCCGCTGGATGCCGAGCGCAATATTGGCCGTTTCAACCCGCTGCCGACCCTGACCGAAGTACAATCTGTACCGCTGCGGATCTTTGCCCCCACCACTGACCTCAGCACTGTCACTGATGTGATCATCTATCAGCACGGGGTCACTTCTATCAAGGAGAACGCCTATGCGCTGGCGCTGAGCCAGATAGGTGCCGGGTTAGACCCCTCAGTGAACAAGGTGGTTGCTGTCGTGGTGATCGATCACCCGCTGCACGGCGAGCGTGGCTATGCCCTGAGCGGCAGCATGGATACTGTCACCACCTCCGAGAATCCGACTCCCTACCTGAATCTGGGTTATCTGACGGTGGCGCGGGATAACCTGAAGCAGAGCGTGGCCGATCTGCTGGGTCTGCGCCTGGCTGTCGGTCTGGCTAATGCCAAGGGGCTGGGCAGTCAGTTGGGCGGTGCCGGTCTGAAAGTTCACTTCCTTGGGCACTCGCTCGGCGCCATTACCGGGGCCAATCTGCTGGCGGTGGCCAACCAGAAAATGGGTAACGCCGCTGATAGCATGTTCGAGTTTTCAACCGGTGGTCTGTCGATGCCGGGTGGCGGCATCGCCCCGTTGCTGCTCAACTCGCCGAGCTTCGGGCCGACCATCAAGATGAGCGTGCTTACCTCGGGCAGTCCCGAGTTGAAGGCCGGGTTTGAGGCTTATGCTCCCGGTTGCCAGACGGCGGTGCCGACCTGTTTCGTGAACGAGTTCCTGCCCAGTCTGGATGCGGCTACTCAGGCGGGGGCTGCGAGCACCTTGCAGAGCTATACCTTTGCCGCCCAGTCAGTGCTGGACTCTGCCGACCCGATCAATCTGGGCAGTGGCGTCGCCAAGAGCTTCCCGCTATTCGCCACCGAAATTGTTGGTGATGGTGCGCTCAGCTTGCCGGATCAGGTGATCCCCAACAGCATTGCCTCTGCGCCGCTGGGTGGTACCGAGCCGCTGTTCCGGGTGATGGGATTAAAACCGTTGACCGATAGTTACCTTGGCCCCGTCCATCATGCTGCGCGCTTCCTGAAAGGGGGCCATAGCTCGCTGCTGGCCCCTGATGCGAACTTCGATCAGGTTGGTGCGGTCACTTCAGAGATCCAGACCCAGTTTGCCAGCTTCTTTATGAGTGGCGGTGCGGCGGTCAAGGTAACCGATGACACCCTGATCAAGCAGTAACTGCCTATCGCGTAAAAAAACGCCGCCCTTCGGGGCGGCGTTCTCGTTTCTGCAACTGCTGAAAAATCAGGTCGGCTGGTGGTTGCGATCCAGCCAGCCTTGCAGCAGGCCGACCAGCAGACCGGTCAGGTGGGCGATGTTGGCGGTGCTGGTGCCGAGCATGTCGAAGAAGCCGAGCACCATCCAGAACAGCATAAAGCCCATCAGCGCCGGTGGCAGAGTGAGGCCGCAGGCGGGTTGCAGCTTGCTGCGCAGCCAGCAGTAGCCGAGCAGGGCATAGACCACGCCGGAGAGGCCGCCAAACAGCGGGCCGCTGGCGAAGAACTCGGCGATATTGGGCAGGGCGGCGCCCACCAGCAGCAGGATCAGCAGCTTGCCGCTGCCAAGGCGCTGCTCGATCTGACCGCCGAGATACCACCACCACAGCAAGTTGAACACCAGATGGAGTACCGAGAAGTGGATCAGGGCGGGGGTGAAATAGCGCCACGCCTGCCAGTCGGTGAACTGGGCCAGCGTCGGGTGGAATGCCAGTTCATCGTAGATGGGTAGGCCGATGGCCTCGATGCCGTAGATGGCGAGGCAGGCGATGATCACCACCAGCGTCAGTGGCCCCGCCTGATGGAGGAAATCGGTGATGGGATCCGTCATCCCCTTGCTGTAGTCGATGCGGGCATCGGCGCGGCCGGATTGCCAGGAGGCTTCCATATAGCGCGGGTGGCCCGGCTCGGCCAGAAAGCGCTTCACCTCCAGCTGGGCTTGGGCAAGGCGTAGCTCGTCCGCCAACCAGATGGTGACCCCCAGCTCGGACTGGGTCAGCTCGCAGGAGATCCCTAGCGTCGCCAGATAGTCCACCAGCGCCTGCGCCATGCGGGCGTTGTCGAGCACCAGCAGCTGGATCATGCCTCGCCTGCCTCGATGGGAAACTCCCGGCGCCACGCCTCGAAGCCGCCATCCAGACTGTAGACCTCGTCATAACCCTGTTGCAGCAGGTATTGGGCCGCCCCCTGACTGCTGTTGCCGTGATAGCACATCACGATGACCGGGGTATCGAAATCCACTTCGTTCATAAAGCGCACAAGGGTGCCGTTGGTGAGGTGGAAAGCGCCGACCGCGTGGGCCGCTTCAAAGGATTGTGGGTCGCGAATATCCACCAGACGGGCTTCACCCGCGCTCAGTTTCTGGTGGGCATCATGGGCATTGATATGGGCAAACTGGTCCATCGGGATGTCCTGCGAATAGGTTGATTACGGGCCAGTGTACCGCAAGCTTGGGCGCAAACTAACCCCACAAAAGATAAGGGAGCCAGCGGCTCCCTTGTTGATATGGCATGCGGGTCAGTGGGTTAACCGCCCAGATAGGCCTGCCGCACTGCCGGGTTGGCCAGCAGGGCGGCGCCCGTGTCTTGCAGCACCACGTGGCCGTTCTCCAGCACATAGCCGCGGTCGGCCAGCTTGAGCGCCTGGTTGGCGTTCTGCTCCACCAGAAAGATGGTCATCCCCTTCTGGCGCAACTGCTCTATGGTGTCGAAGATCTGCTGGATGACGATGGGGGCCAGCCCCAGCGAGGGTTCATCCAGCAGCAGCAGGCGTGGTTTGCTCATCAGGGCACGGCCGATGGCCAGCATCTGCTGCTCGCCGCCGGACATGGTGCCCGCCCGTTGTTGCAAGCGTTCGTGCAGGCGCGGGAACAGGGTGAACACCTGATCCAGCAGGCCATGCTGCTCGGCCTTGTCGACGAAGAAGGCGCCCATCAGCAGGTTCTCCTCCACCGTCAGGCGGGCGAAGATGCGGCGCCCCTCCGGCACCACGGCGATATCCTTGCGCATAATGCGGGCGGTGGTGAGGGAGCTGATCTGTTCCCCCTCAAACCAGATGGAGCCGCTGCTGGGCTTGGGTTCACCGCAGAGGGTCATCAGCAGGGTGGTCTTGCCCGCGCCGTTGGCGCCGATCAGGGTGACGATTTCACCCTCTTTCACCTCGACGCTGATATCGTGCAGCGCCTGAATTTTGCCGTAGTGGGTCGATACGTTGCGAAGTTCTAACATCTTTTTGTCCTTACGACTCGCCCAGATAGGCCTTGATCACTGCCGGATTGTTGCGGATTTCGTCCGGCTTGCCGTGGGCCAGCGGGGTGCCCTGACTGACTACGAAGATGCGGTTGGAGATACCCATCACCAGCTTCATATCGTGTTCGATCAGCAGCACCGAGACCCCGAATTCGTCTCGCAGGCTCATGATGAGCTCGTCCAGCTCGTCGGTCTCCTTCGGGTTGAGACCGGCGGCCGGTTCGTCCAGCATCAGCAGCTCGGGACGGGTCGCCATGCAGCGGGCGATCTCGAGGCGGCGCTGCTGACCGTAGGCCAGATTACCGGCGGCGCGGTTGGCAAGATCCTTGAGGCCCACTTTATCCAGCCAGAAGGCGGCCCGCTCCAGCCCCTCCTGCTCGGCACGGCGGAAGGCCGGGGTCTTGAACAGGCCGGCGATAAAGCTGGTGTTGAGGTGCTGG
This sequence comes from Aeromonas sp. 604176, assembly GCF_049170755.1. NCBI lineage: Bacteria > Pseudomonadati > Pseudomonadota > Gammaproteobacteria > Aeromonadales > Aeromonadaceae > Aeromonas > Aeromonas sp. 604176. The sequence continues at coordinate 2,685 of NZ_JAAKNE010000120.1, read as the reverse complement.
TGCTGGGCAACCAGCAGGTTCTCCACCGCCGTCATCTCCTTGAACAGCCGCACGTGCTGGAAGGTACGCACAATCCCCTTGCGGGCAATGAGGTGGCCGGGCAGCCCCTGGATTTCCTCACCCTTGTAACGGATGGTGCCGCCGCTCGGACAGTAGAAACCGGTCAGGCAGTTGAAGATGGTGGTCTTGCCCGCGCCGTTGGGGCCGATGATGGAGATCACCTCACCCTTGTCGATATCCAGCTTGACCCCGTTGACGGCCAGCAGGCCCCCGAAGCGCATCGATAGATCAGAAACTTCCAATAACTTCTGATGTGTACTCATTTCTTCAACTCCAGATGCGGACGGGTCATCGGCAGCAATCCCTGTGGCCGCCAGATCATCATGAACACCATCAAGAGGCCGAACATCAGCATGCGGTACTCGTTGAATTCGCGGGCCAGCTCCGGCAGCACCGTCATCACGATGGCAGCCAGCACCACCCCGATCTGGGAGCCCATGCCCCCCAGCACCACAATGGCGAGCACGATGGCCGACTCGATAAAGACGAAGGATTCCGGGCTGATAAAGCCCTGCCGGGAGGCAAAGAAGCTGCCGGCAAAGCCCGCGAAGGTGGCGCCTATGGTGAAGGCGGTCAGCTTGATGATGGTGGGGTTGAGCCCCAGCGATTTGCAGGCGATCTCGTCTTCCCGCAGCGCTTCCCAGGCTCGGCCAAGGGGCATGCGCAGCAGGCGGTTGATGACAAACAGGGTCACCACCACCAACACCAGCGCCATCAGGTAGAGGAAGATCACCTTGTGGTTGGCGTTGTAGGTAATGCCGAAGAAGTTGTGGAAGGTATCAAAGCCCCCATCCTTGACGGTGCGGTTGAACTCCAGACCCCCCAGCGTCGGCTTGGGGATGCCGGAGATCCCGTTCGGGCCGCCGGTCAGGGTAGTCATGTTGTTGAGCAGGATGCGGATGATCTCGCCAAAACCCAGGGTGACGATGGCCAGATAGTCCCCCCGGAGCCGCAGCACCGGGAAACCGAGCAGGAAGCCGAAGGTCGCGGCCATCAGCCCGGCGATGGGCAGGCACTCCCAGAAGCTCAGTCCGAAGTAGGTGTTGAGCAGGGCATAGCTGTAGGCACCGACCGCGTAGAAGCCGACATAGCCGAGATCGAGCAGACCGGCGAGGCCGACCACCACGTTCAGCCCCAGCCCCAGCATGATGTAAATCAGGGTGAGGGTGGCGAGATCGATGGCGCCGCGAGAAGCCATAAAGGGCCAGCTCACCGCGAACAGCAGCACCAGCACGGCAGTGAGGTTATAGAGCTTGGGCGCCTCTTCCGGGCTCGGCAGCACCAGCTTGGTGAAGCCGACCGAGAAGCCGCTGATGGAGGCCTGAAACAGCTTGGCGATCTGGCCGCGCAGCATCTGGAACCAGAAAACGAGGGTGGCGCCCCCCAGTAGCCAGGCCAGCGACACATCGAGGCGGCTCACTACCTGCAGGCTGGAGCCATCGGTCTCCAGCTTGAAGCCGAGCAGCCAGAAGGAGAGCACCAGCAGCACCAGGCTGGCGATACAGGCGTGGATAAATTGATGTTTCATCACACTTTCTCCACTTCCGGACGACCCAGAATGCCAGTGGGCATAAAGAGCAGCACAAAAATGAGCAGGGCAAACGCCATCACATCCTTGTACTCGGTGCTGAGATAACCGGCGGTGAGCGCTTCAACCACCCCCAGCAGCAGGCCGCCCAGTACGGCACCCGGAATGCTGCCGATACCGCCCAATACTGCGGCAGTGAAGGCCTTCAGACCGGCCATAAAGCCGAGGTAGGGATTGATGACGCCGTAATACATGCCGAGCAGCACCCCGGCGACGGCGGCCAGCGCGGCCCCCAGCACGAAGGTGATGGAGATGACTACATGGGTGTCGATGCCCAGCAGGTTGGCCATCTTGATATCTTCCGAACAGGCGCGGCAGGCGCGGCCCATGCGGGAGCGGCCGATGAACTGGGTCAGCGCCAGCATGGTGATGAAAGTCACCACGAAGATGATCAGCTGCATATAGGAGAGGCTGGCCTGAAAGCCATCCTCACCCCCTAGGGTCCAGCCGCCGGAGATCAGGCTGGGCATGGCGATATCCCGCGAACCCTGTGCCATCCGCATCATGTTCTGCAGGAAGATCGACATGCCGATGGCGGAGATGAGAGGGATCAGCCGGTTGCCACCGCGCAGTGGCCGGTAGGCGACCCGCTCGATGCTCCAGCCATAGGTGCCGGTGATGATGATACTTACCAGGAAGGCGCCCCCCAGCAGTAGAAAGGTGCTGTCGATGCCCATCATCATGAGCCCCGCCATCACCATAAACGCGACATAGGAGCCGATCATGTACACCTCGCCGTGGGCGAAGTTGATCATGCCGATGATGCCATAGACCATGGTGTAACCAATGGCGATCAACGCATAGGTGCTGCCTATGGTTAATCCGTTCAGCAGTTGCTGAACCAGATAGAGGAGGTGTTCGGACATACTGCGTTCCCTGTACTTGCCCGCAAAGAGAGGAGGGGGTGAGCGTACTCACCCCCGATCGGCAGATTATTTGACTTGGCTGGAAGTACCGTCAGCGTGCCACTGGAACACACCGAATTCGAAGCCTTTCAGGTCACCGTTCGGTGCCCAGGTCAGGGGGCCCATCACGGT
>NZ_JAAKNE010000119.1:0-13392 GCF_049170755.1 Aeromonas sp. 604176 | reverse complement strand
TCGCGGGTTCGAGTCCCGTCCGCTCCGCCACTAATTTGAAGGCCTTCCCTGATGGGAAGGCCTTTTTGCTATGGGCGTTTTTGCCCAGTGATCCACAGTTTTGCACACCAGAACCAACACAAAGCCCAGTCTGACGACTGGGTTTTGATGTTTTAGCCTGCTGGTGAGCTGCCGACATCCCACCGCGATGGCAATACCTTCCCCCTGTTGGCGTTCTTGCTACTGTTTCCAGCTCTGTATCGCATCACACCCCACCTTGGCCATAGTGCATGACGATTAAATCAGGCCATCTTGCAACGGTACGTCATCGCTTCCACTTGTTTGTGTAATCCCTTTTTTGCTTATGGATTTATTCCATTAAAACAGTCTCTTATCAAGAATGAGCGATTCTGCTGCAGGAATACCACATGAATCAAATGATAATGATTATTGTTTGAATGATTCTGGCGAGGTCGTTACAATGCGGGCTGATTAATAAAGTGCTTTTCAAATGAGCCTTTTCTAATGCTGCGTCTGGCCGGATGCTAGGGCGTTGTAATGAGTGAAGTAAGGGAATACGTCACCTTCCTACTAATAATGTTCAGGCTAAAACATGACAACAGTGAAACCGAACAAGCTTGCCTTGCTGATCTGCTCCCTTCTTGCGACCCAGGCCTATGCTGCCGAACAAGAGGTGATGGTCGTCACCGCTTCCGGCTTCCAGCAGAAGATTGAAGACTCTGCCGCCTCCATCTCCGTGATTACCCGTGAGCAGCTGGAAAAGCGGGCCTATCGCGATGTGACTGACGCCCTGAAGGATGTTCCCGGTGTTGTGGTGACCGGTGGTGGCAGCAGCAGTGATATCAGCATTCGCGGTATGGGCTCGAAATACACCCTGATGCTGGTTGATGGCAAGAAGGTGGATAGCCGTGGCACTCGCCCGAACAGCGATGGTCCGGGTATCGAGCAGGGCTGGCTGCCGCCACTGCAGGCGATTGAGCGGATTGAGGTCGTCCGTGGTCCCATGTCATCCCGTTATGGTTCCGATGCCATGGGGGGCGTGATTAACGTCATTACCCGCAAGACCACCGGTCTGGCCTGGCAGGGCTCGGTTCATGCTGATTCGACCTTCCAGGAGAACAAGGATGCTGGCAACAGTTTCCAGACCGATGCCTACACCGCAGGTTCACTGATCGATGGCGTGTTGGGGCTGCGTTTCAACGGGCAGCTCGCCCATCGTGGTGAAGACAAATTTATCCAGGGTTTTGCGGAGCAGGAGACTCGCAGTGGCACGGCGGTGCTCAGCTTCAAGCCTGATGACCATAACCGCTTCGATCTGGAGGCCAGTCGCAGTCTGCAGGATCGGGATCGCACGGCCGGCAATTCGCTGGCTGCCAAGGCGAAAGATAGCCTTAACCGCTACGAGCGCACCAACTATGCGCTGACCCATGATGGCCAGTATGATTTCGGCTCTTCCAGCAGCTATCTGCAGCAGGAGATCAATACCAACCCCGGCCGCCAGATGGAGCTCACCAACACCATCGCAGATACCCATACCCAGTTTATTCTGGGTGATCACTACCTGAGCGTCGGTGGTCAGTATCGCTATGAGGATCTGCACGATCAGGGCAATACCCTGAAAGTGGCCAACCCTGCCGAGCAGCTGACCCGCTGGAGCTGGGCGATGTTTGTCGAGGATGAGTGGTCACTCACTGACAGCTTTGCCCTGACCGGTGGCGCCCGCATGGATCGGGACCAGAACTACGGTTCTCACTGGAGCCCGCGCCTCTACGGCGTCTGGCATCTGGATGATAGCTGGACCCTGAAAGGAGGCGTATCGACCGGTTACCGCTCTCCTGACTTGCGGATGTCGGCGGCCAACTGGGGTCAGGTCACCGGTGGTGGTAGCCTGGATGGTATGCTTGTCGGTAACCCGGACCTCAAACCCGAGACTAGCGTGAGTGAAGAGATCGGTCTGCTGTGGAACGGTCATCAGGGTTTCAACGCCGGGGTTACCCTGTTCAACACCGACTTCAAGAACAAGATCTCCGAAGTGCGTCGCTGCACCAGCAAGAGTGATCCCGCCTGTACCCTCAATGGGTACAGTTATGACTTCATCAGTGATCGGGTCAACGTCGACAAGGCGAACATGCGCGGGGTCGAGGGGATGATGGATTGGGCTATCAACGAGGATTGGTCGGTCAGCTCCAGCTACACCTTTACCCAGTCCGAGCAGAAGAGTGGTCCACTGGCGGGTCATGCCCTCAACCAGATGCCCCGTCACATGTTCAACGGCAGTGTTGACTGGCAAACCACCGAGGATCTCAGCCTCTGGTCACGGGTCAACTTCCGTGGCGAGACCTCCGAGTACCTGAGCCGTGTCAAGATGGCGGAGGGGACTCCTTCCTACACCTTCTTTGACATGGGCCTGGTCTACAAGGCCAACAAGCATCTGGCTCTGACCGCAGGGGTCTACAACCTGTTCGACAAGACGGTGGATTACAGCAGCTATGGCACTGTGTTGGATGGTCGCCGCTACAACCTGGGCGTGACCTACAACTTCTGATAGGAAACGTCTCATGCGGCCGCCATCTTCTGATGGCGGCCGTTTTTATTGCGCGTCCGTCAGAGGGCTATGCCTGATAGGGGGCGGCTTGCCAGGTATTGCGCCCCAGTCCCTTGGCCTGATACATGAGGGCGTCAGCCTGCCGTAGTAGCTGCTCGGCATCAGCCTCTCTCTCTGCGGCGACCCAGACTGCCCCGGTGCTGATGGATAGTGTCACTGCACTATTATCGGTGTACAGAGTTTGTTGATTGCACTCCTGACAGAGGCGTTTGGCCCACTGCTCTGTCTCTGCCAGCGTGGCCAACGGCAGCAGCAGGCAAAACTCCTCGCCGCCGATGCGAGCCAGCAGAGCCTCTTCGGGTAACAGGTTCGTCACAGTCGTGGCCAGCTTTTCCAGCAACAGATCCCCGATGCCATGACCAAAGCGGTCATTGGTCTCCTTGAAGTGATCCACATCGAACAGCAGTAGAGCACAGGGCTCCCCGCTTGCCAGTCGTTGCTCCATGGCAGGCATGAATGCCCGTCGGTTGAGCAGGCCGGTCAGGGGGTCGGTACTGGCCTGCTTCTCCAGTCTGGCGTTGGCGCGGCTCAACTCGGTGGTACGGCTGGCAACAGCGCGGCGCAGTTGCACTATGTAGGCCACCATGATTAACACTCCGGCCAACAGCAGCCAGGGACCGAGATGGATGGGGTAGACGGTTTCGACATGCATCCATTTGCGGATGATCCGCTCCCGATCGCTCTCTTTGAGCTTGGCGAACCCCTCTTCCAGCCGGTTTAACAGGGCAAGGTCGCCCTTTTTCACTGCAAAGCGGATCTGGTCGGTATAGAGGTGGCGAACCGGAATAAAGCGGGTGGGATCGTCCGAGGTATAGATGTAGAAGTTGGCGACCTGCAGATCGGCGATAAAGGCCTTCACTTCACCCTTGAAGGCCGCAGCCAGCAGGGTGTCATTGTCATTGAAGGTTTGCAGTCTGGTGCCGGGGAAGTAGCGTCTGGCGTAATACTCCTCGTAGCCACCGGCTACCACACCGACCGTTTCATGGAGCAGGTAGTAGTGGACATCGGTGCCGCGCAATTCGCTCGAGAAGAAGAGCTGGGAGTCGAGCTGGGCGAGAGGCCGGCCATAGTCGAACAGTTTGCCCCGCTCCGGTGACCAGAGCAGTCCGGCGTGAACGTCCGCTTTCCCCTCATGGAGCAGGTCGAGGGAGCCTTGCCAGTCGACCAGCCTGAACTCGATCTTCTGGCCGGTCACTCGGGCATATTCACGCCACAAATCGATCAGCAGGCCATCCGGCTGGCCCGACTCATTGATATAGGAGAAGGGCTGCCAGGCTTTGGAGTTGGTAATGATGAGCGGCTCTTCCGGGGCTTTGGCCCAGGCAGGTAGGGCAAGGGCGAGCAGCAGGAGCCCCCACCCGATACTGACTATGACTCCTGTCCTGGAAGAGGCCATCCTTGCTCCAATCCGTTGCCGTATACCGTCCCGTGGTCACCGATTATCACCGTCTTTCTCATCGAAGAACAAGCGCTCAAATGATGAAGTTTGCATGATGCAAATGGCGCCATGACAAGGCTGGCGGATAGAGTAACTACTTACAGCGGCAGGCTGATCCGCGCCTCCAGTCCCCCCTGTGGCCGATTGAGCAGGGTCAACTCGCCGCCGTGCTGATGCACCAGAGTGCGGGCAATTGAGAGCCCGAGCCCCACGCTGCCGGACTCGGTGTTGCGCGCTTCATCGAGCCGCACGAACGGCTTGAACACATCCTCGAGCCGCGCCGGATCGATCCCCGGCCCGTTATCGCAGACCCGGATCAACAGCTCCTCCTTGCGCCGCTCCAGCGACACTTCGGCGCTGCCGGCATATTTGATGGCGTTGCCGATCAGGTTCTGCAGCACCCGGCGCAGGGTGTTGGCTCGGCAGGCGTAGACCTCTTTGCCCTCCGCCAGACAGGTGACCGGCTGGCCGGTATCGGCATAGTCATCGCACAGGCTGACCAGCAGGCTGACCAGATCCAGCTCGCGGGTGGCCTCCTGCTGCCCCTCCTCGCGGGCAAAGCTGAGGGTGGCCGCCAGCATCTGCTCCATCTGCTGCAGGGTCTGCTGGATGCGCTCCTTGTCCTCGCCATCGGCCAGAAACTCGGTGCGTAGCCGCAGGCTGGTGATGGGGGTGCGCAGGTCGTGGGAGATGGCCGCCAGCATCCGGGTTCTGTCCTGCACGAAGCGGTCGAGCCGGGTGTGCATCCGGTTGAAGGCCTGAATCGATTCGCGGATCTCGGTCGGTCCCTCTTCTTTCAAGGGTTCGATATCCTCGCCCCGCCCGAGCCGCTCCGCATTGCCTGCCAGCTGCTTGAGCGGGCGGGTGGCACGGCGAAACAGCAGCACCATCAGCCCGATCACCAGACTGGCGACCAGCATCAGGTTGAGGGTGGTCTGCCACGACCAGCTGCCCGCCTCCTTGTCGACCAGCGAGCTGAACTGCAGCCAGCCCCCCTGGGGCAGTTCGATGGAGCCATAGAGCCGCATATCTCGTGGCGGGGGCGGCCCCTTGCGATCCCGCATCATGCGGGCGTGATGCTCCCAGGCTTTGCTGCGCTGGGCATCCTCTTTCAGCTCGGCGCTGATCTCTATGGTGAGACCCTGCGGGTAGCCGAGCCGAGAGCGCACCAACTGCTCGAAGCGGGGGCTGCGATTATCCGGTTGCAGTGGTTCGTCTGAGAGGCGCAGCAGCAGGGTTTCGCTGCGGCTCGCCTTGAGGATCTCGTCATAGAGAGATGGGGGTGATAGAGAGAGCAGCCTGACCACAGAGATGATCCGCTGCATGGCGTTGCGGCTGTTGACGAAGCCAAGCGCCTCCTCCCGATCCGAGCGGTAGATCTGGATGCTGAGCAGCTGGATCAGGATCAGCCCCGCCAGCGCCACCAGAATGATCTGGCCTGTCAGCCCCTTGGGCCATATTTTTGCCCACAGTCGTTTCAAAAAGGTCACCGCTTATGCCTGCGTCACGTCGGCGGAGAACATATAGCCGCCACCCCAGATGGTCTTGATCAGCTCCGGATTCTTGGGATCCCGCTCCAGCTTGCGGCGCAGTCGACTCACCAGAGTATCGATGGCGCGATCGAAGGCCACCGCCTCGCGGCCACGGGCCAGATCCAGCAGTTGATCCCGGCTCAGCACCCGTTGCGGGCGTTCGAGAAACACCTTGAGCAGATCGAATTCGGCGGTGGAGAGGCTGAGGCCCACCCCATCCTCATCGACCAGCTCCCGGCGATTGACGTCGAGCAGCCAGCGATCGAAGCGCAGATCCCGGGTCAGGGTGTCAGCGGCAGGTTGTGTCTCGGCTTGGGTGCGGCGCATCACCGCCTTGATCCGCGCCAGCAGCTCGCGCGGGTTGAAGGGCTTGGCCAGATAGTCATCGGCCCCCATCTCCAATCCGATGATGCGGTCGGTCTCTTCCCCCATGGCAGTGAGCATGATGATGGGCAGGTTCGATTTGACCCGCAGCTCGCGGCAGAGGGTCAGACCATCTTCACCCGGCATCATCAGATCCAGCACCAGCAGGTCGAACTCCCGCTCCTCCAGCAGTCGCTTCATCTCCTTGCCATCCCGGGCGCAGCTGACCCGCAGGCCGTGCTGTTCCAGAAAGCGTTTCAAGAGATCGCGGATCTCGCTGTGGTCGTCGACCACCAGAATGTGGGTGTTGCCCTGGTTCATGAATACCTCCCCTTCTTGGCGTTGGCCCGAGTATACGAAAATCCGGACGGCGGTTTGTGTCAAAGTGTGCCAGATCCGCACGATGCCACACTCTGCTACAAAAAAGGGCGATGCTGGCAAAGTTCAGACACCGATAGGGTGTTTACTTGAGGGCAAGGCAAGAGCGCCGAACCAGAATCATCCCTACAGGAGATAGACCATGAAAAAGCTGACCAAAACCCTGCTGACCGCCACCCTGATCCTTGGCCTGCCGCTGGGTGCCTATGCAGCCAGTGAAGCAGCCCCCACTGGCCAGCCCGGTGCCATGGTGGATTGCCCGATGGACGGTGGTGGCATGATGGGTGGCAAACACCACGGTGGTCGCCACGACAAGATGGCCCGCATGCAGAACATGACCCCGGAGCAGATCCAGGCCAACCTGCAGCAACGTTATGACCGCATTGAAGATCCGGCCAAGAAGGCGGAGTTTATCAAGAAGCTCAACGAGCGTGCCGCCGGTATGACCAAGCACGCCGAAGCGATGAAGCAGTTCGCCGAAGCGAACCAGTAACAGCGCCAGCTGTTATCAACCCAAGGGTGGCCGAGGCCACCCTTTTTGTGTTTACTGCGTTGAGTAGCAGATTGGTTAAACGCTGGTGATAGCCAATAAAAGAGGGGAGCCTGATGCTCCCCCTCTTGCTATCTGTGCCGGTGCGGGTGTGCAACCGACTTCACCGGACGAGCGAACTTAGCCCTGAGCCTTGTCGGTCAGGTCTACTTTCTTGACGGTTTCGCCTTCGAACTTGATGACCACGTTTTTCTTGGCTGCGTCGGTATCTTTCAGCAGGGTTTTGGTGGTTTCTGCCAGCAGCGGAGAGGCCTTCTTCAGGGCATCTAGGTCATAGGTCCACACTTCCAGACCGGCCTCGGTCTTGGTAGAGGCAGGAGCGCCCAGTTTCTCTTTGACTGCCTGCTTGTTGGAGCCGCCTTCTTTGATATCCAGCGCCTTTTTGATGGCTTCGTTGGATGCGCTGTCCATGGCACCGGATACGGCAGTGCTGGCCGCATCCTTGACGCTGCTGGTGACGCTGTCGGTCAGCGAATCCATCAGGCCGGCATTGGCAAACAGGGGCAGGGTGGTGAGGGCAACCAGCAAACTCTTTTTCATTTTCTACAGCTTCCATGGGTTCAATGAGGCGGCTATGAAATCAGCAAAGATATTGGGCGTCAAGTGAGGCATGCAATTAACATTTCTGTTAACTGGATCTCATTTCTCACCAGTTGCAAATAGTTTTGGTATCTCCCGCACCAGCCAGCTTTTGGCCTTGCCCATGGTGTCTCGCCGCCAGGCCAGCACCACCTGCAATTGATGGCGATATTCGGGGCTGATCACCTTGAGCCGACCGGCCCGGATGTCTTCCTCAATCCAGCTCTGTGGCATGGTGCCGACGCCGATCCCTGCCAGCAGGGCATCCCGTTTCTCCGTCATGGTGCTGACAGTGAGGCGCGGCTGCTTGTCCAGCAGGCGGTAGGTGAGAACCGGTTTGCGCAGGGCTGTGTCGGCCACCGCGATGGCGCGGTAGCGGCGCAGGGTCTCGTCGGCCAAGGGTTCGGGCTCCTGATGCAGCGGGTGATCGGGATGGGCGACGTAGAGCATCACCTCGTCCTTGATCACCTGATGCTTGATGCCGGTCATCATGATGTCGGGGTTGATGGAAGAGATAAGCAGGTCGGCGCGACCATCTTCCAGACACTCCCAGCTACCCGCCAGCACCTCGGCCCGCAGCCGCAGTCGGGTATCGGTCTGTTCGGCCAGCTTCTCCACCAAGGGGTAGAGGGCCTGCACCGGGACCAGCGCATCGACGGCGACTGTGATGTCGGTCTCCCAGCCACGGGCCAATGCCCGGGTCTCTCCCACCAGATGCTCGGCTGCCTCCAGCAGGACCCGGCCGCGCTCCAGCAGCATGCGCCCCGCCGGGGTGAACTTGGTGCGGTGGCCGCTGCGGTCAAACAGCATGGCATCCAGTTCGTCTTCCAGCTTCTGCACCGTATAGCTCAATGCCGAGGGCACCTTGCCCAGCTCGTCGGCCGCCGCCGCAAAGCTACCGCGGCGGTCGATGGCATCCAGCACCCGGATTGCCTCCAGGGTCAGCGCCCGCTCCTTGTTCGATTCCTTGGCCATTCCTCACCTTCAATTTTTTTGAATATGTTTGCCAGTTTATCTCGCTAACAAGTTAGGTCATGTCACTTTAATATTCAATCAACGCTTAGGCAGGAACGTCGAGCGGCCAAATATGCGGGTAGTTCCGCACTGTGACACACCAAATCGGTCTGTCTGACGTCGGTGAAAGAACAACACACTATTTGAATAACCTCTTGCATGGATGCATTGATTCTGGCCGAAAAGGCCTTGGCAATGACATATAAAACAAGAGAGTGAATGAACATGAAAAACGTAATCAAGATGCTGGCCGTTGCAGGCCTGATGACCACTGGTTTCGCCCAGGCTTCCGTACCGGCTGACTTCAATGCCATGCCCGGTGTGCTGTTTGTGAACTGGAACGCCACTGCCGCAATGGATGGCAAAGCCAATCCGATGCTTGAAGTGCGTGACGAGTCTGGCGATCTGCTGGCATCGGTCCACGCCAACCTGACAGGCACCCAGCAGGTGCGGATCCCGAGCCGTACCCAGGGCAACCTGACCGTCAGCCTGGCTGACCAGAGCAGCGAATACCGTATTCCGTTCGGCATCGGTAGCGGCAAACAGCGTTAATCAACCGTCCCGGTAGGTGAGGAGCACACCATGATGCAATTGAGAGCCGCAGAAGCGCGGGGCAAGGCCAACTTTGGCTGGCTGGACGCGCGCCACAGTTTCTCCTTCGGTCACTACTATGACCCGGAGTGGATGGGGCACTCGGTACTGCGGGTGATCAATCAGGATCTGGTTGCGCCGGGTGGCGGATTCGCCACCCACCCTCACGCCAATATGGAGATCCTCACCTGCGTGCTGCAAGGCACCATAGAGCACAAGGACAGCCTCGGCCATGCCGAGCAGATCCCGGCAGGGGATTTCCAGCTGATGAGCGCAGGCAGCGGGATCCGCCACAGCGAGTACAACCCCTCGCAGACGGAACCCCTCTCCCTGTTGCAGATCTGGATCGAGCCGAATGAAGTCAGCACGCCACCCGGATATCAGCAGAAGAAGATCGAGTCCAGACCGGGTATGACGCTGGTGGCGTCACCGGATGGCGAGGCGGGATCCTTCGTGATCCGCCAGCAGGCCCGCGTATGGCGGCTGGAACTGGCCCCGGGCGAGACGCTCGAATGGGCACTGGCTGGCCGACACGGTTACCTGCAGATGATTTCAGGGGAGTTGACCGCCAACGGTCTGGCTGCCCGACCCGGCGACGGGGTACTCAGTCGTGATGAATACCGGTGGGAGCTGGTTGCGACCAGTGCCAGCCAAGCTCTGTTATTTGACCTACCCTGAAGCAGTCAGCGGTGATGTGACACAAACGAGGAATATGAAATGGACAAGATGAAAGATGTAGCGCTGCTGGCGGGTCGTGTACTGCTGGCGCTGATGTTCGTAATGGCGGGCTGGAGCAAGATCGGTGGCTATGCCGGAACTCAGGGCTATATGGAAGCGATGGGCGTGCCGGGCTTTATGTTGCCGCTGGTGATCCTGCTTGAGCTGGGTGGTGGCCTTGCCGTCGTGCTCGGTCTCTTTACCCGCAGCCTCTCCGTGCTGCTGGCCGGTTTCACCCTGATGGCTGCCTTTATTTTCCACTACCAGCCTGCCGAACAGATGCAGATGCTGATGTTTATGAAGAACGTCTCAGTGGCCGGTGGTTTCCTGGCGCTGGCGGCGGCCGGAGCAGGGGCTTTCAGTGTGGATGCCCGTCTCGGCAAAAACTGGTAATGCCCTGAAGAGTCAAGTTTTCCAATGCCTTTTGGCCGGTGCAACTGCACCGGCTTTTTTCTGTCTGCGTTTTCCGGATAGGTGAGGCGGCGCGTCAAATCTGCGGCGCCCCTCATGATTCAGCGGTTTACCCGCCTGCTGGCCACAAGTGCCTTTTGCATCTTCCCCCTCGATCCCCGACAATTCCTTTTCTTGTGAAGTGACGGAAATGGCTCGCCTTTTCCCTCGCCCCCTCTCATCCACAGGCGGGAATTGCTCATGTTTACCCTCTACCACTCCAATCAGCTGGATCTGCTCAAAGAGCTGCTGGTGAGCCGCATCCGGCAGGCCCCCCTCTCTCACCCCTTCGATCGGGAGCAGATCCTGGTGCAGAGTCCGGGTATGGCCCAGTGGCTCAAGCTGGAGCTGGCCAAAGCGTTCGGCATCGCCGCCAATATCGATTTTCCGCTACCCGCCAGCTTTATCTGGGAGATGTTCACCCGGGTGCTGGCAGATGTGCCGCGCCAGAGCCCCTACAACAAGGGCTCCATGAGCTGGCAGCTGATGACCATTCTGCCTGCCTTGCTGGATCGCCCCGCCTTTGCCCCGCTCGCCGCCTATCTGGGTGGGGGAGATGACGAGGATCCCGCCAGAGATCCCGAGCAGGTGCGGTTGTGGCAGCTCTGCCAGAAGGTGGCGGATCTCTTTGACCAGTATCTGGTCTACCGGCCGGACTGGATCGCCCGTTGGGAAGAGGGGGAAGGATTGAGTCAGGAGCTGGCCGGGGTGAGCGGTCAGGATTGGCAGCCCGAGCTGTGGCGCGAGCTGGTGGCCCGCACGCTGGCGCTCTCTCCGAGCGGCTACCACCGCGCCAACCTCTACGAGGAGTTTATCAACGAGCTGGAGCGTACCGCCGATCTGCCGGGCAAGCTGCCGCAGCGGGTCTTCGTGTTCGGCATTTCGGCGCTGCCGCCGCGCTATGTGGAGGCGCTGCTGGCCCTCGGCAGTCGGCCGGAGGTGGAGGTGCACCTGTTCGTCACCAACCCCTGCCGCTACTACTGGGGGGATCTGCTGGATCGCAAGACGTTGGCGCGCCTCGAAAACAAGCTCAAACCCGGCACCGATATCGAGACGTTGCAGGGCCCCGCCAACCCGCTGCTCGCCTCCATGGGCAAGCTGGGGCGCGACTATCTGCATCAGCTGATGGAGCTGGAGGTGCCGCAAATCGAGGCCTTCGTCGATATCGACGAGGTGGATGGCAAGGGCAATATCAAGCTGCTGCGCGCCATCCAGAAGGATGTGCTGGAGCTGGCCGAGCGAGGCGCCGGTCAGTTCGATCTCGACAGCAGCCATCACAAGAGCCCCATCGATCCGGCGGATGGATCCTTGCAGATCCACGCCTGCCACGGCCCGATGCGCGAACTCGAGGTGCTGCACGATCGGCTGCTGGCGCTGTTCGAGCAGGATCCGACCCTCACCCCGAAAGATGTGGTGGTGATGATGCCGGATGTGAACAGCTACGGCCCCTACATTCAGGCGGTGTTTGGCGCGCGCGGCCAGATCCCGTTTGCGGTATCGGATCGGGCGGCGAGTCAGGAGAGCCCGCTGCTGCAAAGCTTCCTCGCCCTGCTCAGGCTGCCCAATGCCCGCTTCGGGGCAGGCGAGCTGCTCGCCATTCTCGAGGTGCCCGCCGTGCTGCGCCGTTTCGAGCTGGATGACGACGAGTTCAACCAGCTGCGGGTCTGGGTGCAGGAGACCGGCATCCGCTGGGGGCTGAACGACGGCTACCCCGTCTGTTTCGATCTTCCGCCCATGTCCGGCAACAGCTGGCTGTTCGGCCTGCGCCGCATGCTGCTCGGTTTTGCCATGGGCGACGGCGAGCCGGTGGCGGGCATTCTGCCCTACGCCGACATCGAGGGGCAGCAGGGGGTGGCACTCGGCAAGCTCGCCTGGTTTGTCGATTCGCTGGCCGAATTCCTGCCCCGCCTGCAACAGGCGCAGCCGCTGGCCGAGTGGAACGCCTGCCTGCTGGCGCTGCTGGAGCGCTTCTATCTGGCCGACGAGGATGAAGAGCGTCAGCTCCAGCTCATTCGCAGCCAGCTGGTCGAGTGGCAGACCCGGCTCGGCGAAGCCCGTTTCGAGCAGCCCATCAGCGCGGATCTGCTACAGGACTACCTTGGCAGCGTGCTGGGGGAGTCCCGCTCCAGCCAGCGCTTCCTTGCCGGTCAGGTCAACTTCTGCACCCTGATGCCGATGCGCTCCATCCCCTTCAAGCAGGTCTGTCTGCTCGGTATGAACGACGGCGTCTACCCGCGTACCCTGGCCCCCATGGGGTTCGATCTGATGGCGGTGGCGTCGCGGCGCGGGGATCGCTCCCGTCGTGATGATGACCGCTACCTCTTCCTCGAGGCGCTGCTGAGTGCCCAGCAGGGGCTCTATATCAGCTATCAGGGCTTCAGCGCGCAGGACAATAGCGACAAGGTGCCGTCGGTGCTGCTGGCGGAGCTGATCGACTATGTGCGGCAGGGCTTCGTGCTGGCGGGGGATGAGGATCTCGATGACGAAACCTCCGGCAAGCGGCTGCTCAACCACCTGATGGTGGCGCATCCGCTCACCCCCTACAGCCGCAATTACTTCTACCCGGAGCCGGGTTCGCGCCTCTTTACCTATGCCGCCGACTGGCTGCCCGCCCTCAATCCGGTGCGCGGCGCGGCCAACTTCCAGAGCGGCGAGCTCCCGCTGCCCCCCGAATGGGGCAAGGAGCAGGGGCTGGAGCTGGCGGAGCTGCTGCGCTTCTATCGCCAGCCCACCAAATATTTCCTCAACCGTCGCCTCAAGGTGTGGTTTGAGCTGAACGAGGCCAACATCGAGGACAGCGAGCCGTTCGAGCTGGATGGCCTGCAACATTATCAGCTGAAAGATCTGCTGCTCGATGCCCATCTGGCGGAAGGTGAAAGTACCGAGCGGCGCGAGCGGTTGCAGCTCACCGGCCTGTTGCCGCAAGGGTGGTTCGGCAGCCTGCTGCTGGACGATCTGGATGCCGAGATGGGCAAGCTGGCGGATCGGCTGCGGCCATGGGTTGCGGCCAATGAGTCAGAAAAACAGGCGGTGGAGATCGATATCTCCCTGACTCAGGGTCAGCTGCAAGGGTGGATCGACACCCAGAAGGGGCGTTTGCTGGTGGTCAAACCCGGCAGCTTCAACGGCAAGGATCTGCTGCTGGGCTGGATCCAGCACCTCTGCCTCTCATTGA
>NZ_JAAKNE010000118.1:0-13612 GCF_049170755.1 Aeromonas sp. 604176 | reverse complement strand
GATTCAAATTGTTAAAGAGCGTCACGCTTGTCGCGTTGAGGAGGCGCATATTACGCTTCTCACTTCGAAAGTCAAGCAATTGCTTTCGCTTTTCTTTCGGCGCCTGCCTCACAAGTAAGCTGGCTCATCAGGTTGGCGTGTTCCGCCGTGCTGGTAGGGGCGCATTATAGGGAGCCGCGCCGGGATGACAAGGGCTTTTTCAGCAAAAAAGTTCGTTCGCTCAGATATCAAGCAACCACCTCTTTTCTTGCTCAAAATGACATCAATCCTGACTATTGCCGGATTTAAATTGAACATTTGAAAAGCCAATTTATAATTACCATCTCAAATGTTCAATTGGAATGCCCTCATGCATCAAATCCTCGATAGCCATAAGGAAGAGCAAATCGTCCCGCTGTTCCGCTTGGGGTTCCGACCCTTCTTCTTGTTCGGGGCTCTGTTTGCTGCCGTCGCCATGTTGCTCTGGCTGGGGCAGCTCAACGGTTGGCTAACCTTGCCAGGGATTGCCAACCCAATCTGGTGGCATGGTCATGAGATGCTGTTTGGTTTCGGGACTGCCATCGTCGCGGGTTTTCTGCTCACCGCGGTGCAGAACTGGACGGCCCATCCCGGTGTTCGGAGCTGGCCATTGGTAATGGTGGTGGGGGTGTGGATGTTGCCAAGGACCTTGTTACCCTGGCTGGGTGAAGAGAATATGCTTCTGATGTTGGCAGACCTGCTCTGGTTGCCGCTTTGCGCCTGGTTCCTTGCCAAGCCTATCTTGATAACCCGGCAATGGCGCAACCTCTTCTTCGTGCCCCTGTTGCTGATACTGACCTTGCTCAATGGTGCCAGCTGGTTATGGCAGGCCGATTGGACCACCGTTGAGCACCTATTGATCACCACTGTGCTGTTGTATACCACCCTGATCGCCGTGATGGGTGGAAGAGTGATTCCGTTCTTCACCGCCCGAACAACCGGTCAGGAGAAAGCTGCACCTCGACTCTGGCTAGAACGGACTGCGCTCGCGACACAGTGGCTTATCTTGCTCTGCTGGTTGCTGCTCCCCACCCAATGGGTCACCAGCATATATATAGTGCCTCTCTATATAGTGGCGGCGAGTTTGCATCTGTGGCGGCAACTACGTTGGCATCTGCCATCGACCCTTGCGCATCCCCTGCTGTGGTCACTCCATATCGCCTATCTGTTTATCCCTCTTGGCCTGCTCTCCCTTGCGGCACATAGCGCGGGTCTGCCCATCACGTTGTCGATGGCCAGTCACCTGCTCAGCGCAGGCTGTATGGGCACCATGATCCTGGGCATGATTGCGCGAGTCTCCCTCGGCCATAGCGGTCGGGCCTTGCAGGTAGGACGCAGGATCACTGGCGCATTCGCCCTGGTTATCGCTGCCGCCACAATGCGGGTAGCGATTCCGCTGTTCTGGCCTGCTTATACACTGCATGGCTGGAACCTCAGCGCGCTTGCCTGGATCGCTGCCTATGGTCTGTTTGTCTGGGTCTATACCCCGATACTAATCCGCCCCAGAGCAGATGGTCGACCGGGTTGATGACTGCGGAACATGTTCAGGGTGTTGCCAGCGGATAGTGGATCAGGTTGTGGAAGATCGCCGGGGCTATGCCGAGATTCCGATAACCGTGGGGACGATCGGCAGCAAAACGCACCGCCTCCCCTTGCACCAGTGAGCGCCACTCCCCTTCCACCAGCACCTCCATCATGCCGCTGATGACGATGACATGCTCAGTCACTCCCGGCTCATGGGGCTCGGATTCACGCTGGTAACCCGGCAACAGGGTCAGCTCAAGCAACTCGAAACCAAACCGGTTTTCATAAGGAAAGAGCGGCGCAACTTGCATGCCCTCTCCCGCAGGCTGCTGGCGAATGGCATCGGCGGTGCGATAGAGCACCTCCTCCTGCACGGCTGGTGTGGGCTCAATGAAACTGGAAAATGAGACTCGAAAACCGGTGGCTATCTTCCACAGCGTCGCCACCGTTGGGCTGGACTCTCCCCGCTCAATCTGCCCCAGCATCGCCTTGCTGACACCCGTTTCGCGCGCGGCGGCATCCAAGCTCCAGCCGCGCTCGCTGCGCAACCCCTTCAGTCGAGCAGCCAGATGCTGACTCATCTCTTGCATAACTGCCTCTTTATTACTCTTGCATGATGCGACTTGTGCGCTATAGCGCACATAGATATAGTCAAAGCTGTATTGTACGTAATAACGCACAGCGCGTCACAACGCCAAAAGGAAGTCTCATGCCCTTCGCCCTCCCCCATCTGGTCGCCGGCTTTATCGCCGTGATGGTCGGCTACACCAGCTCCGTCATCCTGATCATCCAGGCCGCCACGGCAGCGGGTGCTGATACTGCCCAAGTTGCCTCCTGGCTCTGGACGCTGGGGATCGGCATGGGGGTGAGCTGCATCGGCCTCTCTCTCTATTACCGCATACCCATACTAACCGCCTGGTCCACACCGGGCGCGGCACTGCTGATCACCACGCTGGGCAACTTCACTCTGGCGGAAGCCATCGGCGCCTTTGTGATCTCGTCCCTGCTGATCACGCTGTGTGGCATCAGCGGCTGGTTCGACCGTTTGATGAAACATATTCCGGCTCCACTGGCCGCCGCCATGCTCGCTGGCGTGCTGCTCAGATTCGGATTGGATCTATTCAAGGTCGCCCCGCAAGATCCCTTGCTGCTTGGCACCCTGCTGCTGGCCTTCCTGCTGGGTCGTCATCTCTGGCCCCGCTATACCATGGTGCTAGTACTGGGAGTGGGGATGCTGATCTGCAGCGTGCGGGGGGATTTGCAAATGGGCACCCTTCACTGGCAACTCGCCAGCCCGGTCTGGACATGGCCAGCCTTCTCCCTTGATGCTCTGTTTGGTATCGCGCTGCCGCTGTTCATTGTCACCATGACATCGCAAAACATGCCGGGAATTGCCATCTTGCGGGCCCACGGCTATCAGCCTTCCACCTCCTCGCTGATCAGCTGGACTGGCCTGACTGGCCTGCTGCTCGCCCCTTTTGGCGGCTATGCCTTCAATCTGGCCGCCATCACTGCCGCCATCTGCATGGGCAAAGAGGTCGACCCGGATACCAAGCTCCGCTGGCCAGCTGCGGTATGGGCGGGTTGCTTTTATCTCCTGACCGGCTGCTTCGGTGCGACCGTCGCGGCCCTGTTTAGCGCCTTTCCGGCAGCCCTTGTCACCTGCGTCGCTGGTTTGGCCCTGTTAGGTACCATCGGCAGCAGCCTGCACTCTGCCTTGCACCAGGATGAAACGCGAGAAGCTGCGCTGCTCACCTTTATCATTACCGCGTCCGGGATCAGCCTGCTCGGCATCGCGGCAGCCTGCTGGGGTCTGCTGATTGGTCTGGCGATCTATCAGTTCCAACCACATCGGCAAGGGAATCAATTGAACCTCAAACCGTGAACCTGTGCACACTATCCAGATAAAATGATTCACAAGTGAAACTAATTTCCTTCTAGTGGTGCCAGGGCACCAATCTTCCCGGACATGGTGCCCTGTCAGGTTCCATGCAACGGAGAATAAAAATGAAAAATCAGGCTGTCTTGTTACTACTGGCCATACTGGGTGCCACGAGCGTCCAGGCTGCCGATACGGATCGAGAGCTGGCTCGCCAGCTCGCACTTCAGCAGAAAAACCTGCTGCCCCTGCTGAGCAATCAGCAATACCAGAGCCCGCTTCCCAACCTGCTGCAGAAGGCCAGCCCGCGCCTTAAGCGGCAGGCGACCGATGCCAATCAGGCAGCGATCGCCCGACAAGGGCTCGACGGGGAAGTGAAGCAGCTGATGCAGCTGCGACTGGCCAACCCGGAACAAGCTGCCGCCTTGCAACAGGGGGTTGAACCGCTGGTCGCTTATGTTCCGAGCGGTGATGAGAAGAGCTGGAGTGCCATAGAAGCGTTCGACAGCGCCGGTAATCCAGTCTATCTGGATGTCGACAAGGCACCGGCCCGGCCGGTTCTGGTAGTCGAAGCCGATCCCGTCAAAGCCAAAAACGCAGGCTTGAAGGTGATGCGCAAAGCGCTGGCCGATGCGGATCTGCAAAGCGCTCCACGAGCAGCGTCCAGCACAGCGCCGCTCAAGACCAGTATCCTGAAAAAGATCAGATTGAAGGATGATCAGGAGCCCTGGCTACTCGGCGCGGCCGAAGTGTATGCAGTGGTCGCAGGGGTCAATCCCAGCCGAGATGAGCCAGTAGTCGATATTGTCGACATGCCCTACCTCGACTATGACAACACAGACTACACCCCCAACCAGATCCTGGTTTACTGGGATCGCTATCGCTGGGGTGCCGTCGATGTGGTGATGATGGAGCAGGATGACAACGTCAACTACAAGGAGCTGAGCGCCCTGCTGATTGAAGCTCTCAAACTCGGCTTTACTGCGGGTGGCGTGCCGGAAGCACTGCCCTTCCTCGATCTCGGCGGTCGCATCGTCAAGGCGCTACCCGACTCCTGGATGACCAATAACGACGACTATCTGGATACCTTCTACACACTGGAGCAGGATCAGGTCTATCGCCAGTATCCGGGGGCTGCCGGTAATGCGGTTATCGATCTTGAGCCAAAAGAGATCGCCCCGACCAGACCTTGATAATCGGCCATAACGAAAAAGCCAATGAGCAACTCATTGGCTTTTTGCTTTTATCGCGGTGACCACCGGTCAACCCTTGGGACGAACCCCCAGAGTATGGCAGATGGCATAAGTCAGCTCGGAGCGGTTCAGGGTATAGAAGTGGAAATCCTTCACCCCTTCCTGACTCAGCACGCGCACCTGATCGATGGCGATGCTAGCCCCCACCAGATTGCGAGTCATCTGATCGTTATCCAACCCCTCAAAACGCTGATGCATCCAACGCGGGATCTTCACGTTGGTAAAACCGGCAAACTTGGCCAGGGTCTGATAGTTGGAGACCGGCAGGATCCCCGGCACGATTTCAGCATCAATACCGATGGCGGCGCAGCGATCCCGAAAGCGCAAATACGTTTCCACATCGAAGAAGAACTGAGTGATGGCGCGGTTGGCACCGGCATCGATCTTGCGCTTGAGGTTGAGCAGGTCGGATTGCGCACTCTTGGCCTCCGGGTGCCCTTCCGGATAGGCGGCAACCGAGATATCGAAGTCAGCCTCCGACTTGAGCAGGGCAACCAGGTCGGTGGCATACATATCCGGTTTCTCCAGCCCCTGCGGCAAATCACCGCGCAGAGCCACGATATGACGAATACCGCTGTTCCAGTAGTCGCGGGCGATAGTGCGCAGCTCGTCGCGGCTGGCATCGATACAGGTCAGGTGCGGCGCCGCAATCAGGCCGGTCCGCTCCTTGATGTCCTTGATCACCTTGTGGGTGCGATCACGGGTGCCGGAGTTGGCGCCATAGGTGACGGAGACGAACTTGGGTTCCAGCACTTTCAGCCGTTCGATGGACTGCCAGAGGGTATTTTCCATCCCTTCACTATTGGGCGGAAAAAACTCGAAACTGACCGATATATCGCCATTCAAATCTGCCAAGCTCTGGTTGAGCGCCTCAACCTGACGTGCACTGTGAAATCCCATCTGCTCTTCTCCCTGTCCTGCAATCCATCTGCCTACGTCAAAACGGATGTTTGGACGTCTAAACGTCTTTATATTTATGAGCAAAACGACACAAAGTCAACAGGGATTTACCTCACATCCGATCTGACGAACTTCATATTTACAAAATTAACGGTACGTAACCGAAAAGTGCCCATCCCAAAATCGCCCCAGTCGAGTTATGATGGGGGCAGATCGTCCTGGACGTTCTGAATCTGCGTGTGATTGTTTGGCCGGAGGTTTCTCCGGCCCCTTTTCATCTATTTCCCACTCCTGCCGATAACAGAATGAGTCTTTGCAGGAGCACCATCATGGATACCCACCCCGGCTTTGCCACCGACTTGCTGTTTGATCGCTACCAGGGCGAGGTCATCCAGCATGAGCAGTTCTGGACGGTTCGCACGCCGGATGCTCCCGACTACTACTTCGGCAACTACCTGCTACTCCCCAACCCACCCAGCGACCGTGACAAAGGCTGGCTGGAAGCCACATTTGATCAGCTGATCGGCCAGGATCCTCGAGTGCGCCACCGCACCTTCCAATGGCCACTGGCGGCCGGACAAAACAGCCGGATCGCCGGTTTTGTCGCAACGGGTTACCAATATATGGAGTGCGTGGTGCTGGCGCTGGATGAGCAGAGCTGCCCACCCCCTCACGACGACATGAACAAGGTTGAGGCACGCACCTTCACCACTGCTGATTGGCCTGAGTGGCTCGACTTCGAACTCAATGAGCGGGATGAGGGACACTCGGAACAGAGCTATCTCCCCTATCTGCGATCCCGCCAGGCGCTCTATCAGGCCATGATTGCCGATGGTCTCGGGGACTGGTGGGGGATCTGGAAAGAGGGACAACTGGTCGCCAGCTGCGGCCTCTTCTTTTGCGGCACACTTGGGCGCTTCCAGTTGGTACGCACGCACCATGCGTGGCGCAACCAGGGGTTATGCCGCCAGCTGCTGAGTCAAGTGGCTCGCGCAGGATTATCCCGTGCCAAACAGCTGATCATAGTGGCTGACGAGCATTACCATGCCCAGCGCATTTACCGCTCTCTGGGGTTTGCCCCGGTTGCCCGCATCGGCAGCCTCTGCCGCTGGCCCCACGAAGCACAATAAAGCGATACATGCTGGCCGCGAGCCATAAAAAACGGGAGGCTGATGCCTCCCGCTCTTATTGATGCAGATGACCTATTGCTGTGGCTGCTGTGGCGCTTCCAGCTCGTTGGAGAGCGCCTGCTCCACCTCATCCGACTGCGCCGGTAATGGTGCAGCGGCCGCTGATGCGGGTTCTGCGGGAGTCACAGCAGGTGACACCACGGCCGATGCTTCACTGGTCGCGGGAGCTGCGGACACCTCAGTCGTCGGCACTGAAGCCGAAGCAGGAGCAGGGGCAACCGCATCACACTGACAATCCGCGCTCTTGGCCTTGTTGCCCTGATGAGGGGCATACCAGCCCTTCAAGCCACTTTCCAGCCGATCCGCGGCCGCCTTGGGCTCCATCTTGCCAAGCAGCACCGCCTGACTCACCTCGGCCAGCTCATCCCCCAACTTGGGCGTACCACGGGAGAGGATCTGGGTCGCCACCCGAATGGTCGAGTCACACTGATCGCGCCACTCCATCATCTCTTTAGCCGCCGGATTGGTGACATCGAAGAAGTGGTTAGAGAGGGAGAAGAATCCCGGCAGCGAGTTGGTATAGAGCTCGGCAAATTGCGGCGTCGTCAGCCACTGCAGGAAGGCCATTGCACCCTCTTTATTCTTGCTGGCCGGGTTCATCCCCATACCGATATCGGTGTGATCGGTAAAGAAACAGCCATCACTCTGTTTGACCACCGGCGGGCGCATGACGCCAAAATCGACCTTGCCGGTGAAGGGAGCAATCTCCCAGGAGCCCGCCACGTAGAAGGCGGCCTTGCCCGAGGTGAACAGCTCGTTACTGGTCGCATAATCGCGGCTCTCGCCACCTTCACCGAGGTAGGAACGCCAACGAGCCAGCTCGTCGAACACCTTCACATATTGCGGGTTGTCCAACCGCTCCTGCCCGCCGATCAGAGCCAGACGACCGTCTTCCCCTTTCCAGTAATTGGGACCAATGTTCTGGAACCCCAGCTCGGAGGCAACCCAGCTCTCGGAACCACTCATGGCCAGCGGCACATAGCGCCCGTCGGCCTTGATCTTGTCCAGCACGGCAAAGAACTGATCGCGGGTTTGCGGTAAGGTGAGCCCTAACTCACTGAAGATCTTCTTGTTATAGAAGAAGCCATGGATCACCGAGGCCATCGGCACGCAGAAAGTCTGGGCACCGGAATCGGTCTGCCACGGTGACTGAGCAAAACTCGGAAAGTTCTCCATCCCTGCCATTTCGGTCAGCTCGGCCAGATGGCCCGCCTTGAACAGGGCGAGCGAGTCATCAAACGGACGACAGGTAATAAGATCCCCCGCCTTACCGCCTTTCAGGCTCTCCCACAGAGTGGGCATGTAGTTGACGTTCTGCACCGGATGAAAACTCACCTTGATGCCGGGATGCGCCGCTTCAAACGCCGGGATAATCTTCTGCTCCCACAACGCCTTGTCATCGGTTCGCCAGCTTTCAATCACCAGCTCGCTGGCCATCAGCTGGCCACACAACAGGAGACTCAGGGCTCCAATCCACTTTTTAGACATAAGCCCTCCTAGACCTTGAAATGTGCGATCAATTGCTGCTGTTTGGCGACCAGATCGGCCAGCACTTCGCTGCTGCTGGCGGATTCGCGCGCCTCCCGCTCGGTCTCGTATGCCACATCGGCAATACCGGCGATATGACGAGCGACCCCCTGACTGACGGAGATCTGCTCCTGAGCGGCATGGGCCACCTGATCAGCCATCGATTTGATGGCCCCCATCCGATCAGCAATGGATTGCAGCGCCACATCCATCTCGCGAGTCTGCTCAACACAGCTCTGGGTCTGCTCCTGGCTGCGCCCCATCACTTCAACCACATGCTTGCTGGAGCTTTGCAGGTTCTCAATCATCCCCTGGATCTCTTCGGTCGAGGTCTGGGTGCGATTGGCCAGCGCCCGTACCTCATCGGCCACCACCGCAAAACCGCGACCTGCATCACCAGCACGGGCCGCTTCGATGGCGGCGTTCAATGCCAGCAGGTTGGTCTGCTCGGCAATACTGCGGATCACATCGAGAATGCTGCCGATGTTGTTACTGAATTCCCCAAGTTTGTAGGTGATCCCGACCGCCTCTTCCATGGCGCCAGCCAGCTGCTCGGTGATCCGGCGAGTGGTGGCCACTTTCTGGCGCCCATTGCGCGCCTCTTCATCAGCCAGATCCACTTCCCGCTTGGTGCCATCGGTAGAGCGGGCCACCTCGGTGGCGCTCACTTCCAGCTCGGTAATGGCGGCGGCCACCTGATCGGTCTGACTCTTCTGCTCCTGCACCCGGGACATGGCCCGTTCGCTGATCTCGGCGGCGCGGCTCGCCTCATCCACCAGATGACGGGAGCCCGCATTGATTTGAGAGAGTAGTTCACCGGTCTTGCCCGCCAGCGTATCGATGGAGCGAGAGAGGCTGCCAAATTCGCAACTGCTGCGGTAGTTGATGCGCCGTGTCATGTCGCCGGCCGCCATGTAATCGAGCTCCTTGTTGATCATCTGCAACGGACGCTGAATGCTGCGTGCCGTGGTATAGCCGATCACCAGTGCGGCAGCAGCCGACATCGCGGCAACCACCAGGATCCAGAAGCTGGCACTGCTGACCGCCTCATCCGCATTGACACGGCTCTCGCTGGCGATGGCTCCGGCAGACTTGCCCATCTCATCGAGCAAATTGAGGCTGTTGACCAGACTGGCATCCAGCTGTTGATTCTGAGTAGCCAACGACAGCTCCAGTTGTTGGGCCTGACGCATGGTCGCCAGCAAGCCCTGAGCGCCGAGCGCCAGCTCCTGCATCCGATCCAGGTTGGAGACAAAGCGCGCTTTCACATCATCGGGCACCAGTACACGCTCCAGACGCTTGCGGGCCATCTCGATATCCTTGCTAAGCACCTTTTCCAGCTCGTTCAGGTCGGTTTTGGCATCGGCACGGCGGATATTCTTCAGATCGCGGGCGATCCCTGAGGTAATGAGTTCCGCCTTGTTGCGCATGGAACGCTTGCTGGCCGTCTGTTGCAACAGCAGATCAGCCGCCCACTGGTAGGTATCCTCAAGGCGGATAAATTCCATCTCCAGCTTGTGGCGCTGATCCAGTGCACTGACCCACTGCCTATGCTGGGCCAACACCTGATCCGCCAAGCCATAGAATTGGGTGGTGGCACTCTCGACCTGCTGGAAACGGGCTCGGGCATCCGCTACGCCGGTAAATTTACCCATCTCCTGACTCAGCTGGGCAAAGCGGTTCTGCTGCTCCTTGAACTGATTGGCCAACTGCGGCAACTGGGCGGCATCTTCACTGGTACGGTAGACCAGCACCCAGCGGTTACTATCCTGCAGTGCCCCCTTGAGGCCTGCGACAGCGACTACCAGCGGGGTTGCACGGTCAGATACGGCAGAGAGACCGTCATTTATACCCTTGATTTTAAAGGTACTGATCACTCCAAGCAGGATCAGCAACAGCAGCATCAACACAAATCCGGCGATGATCCGCTGTACGATAGATAAACCCATGGAGACATCCTCACTCATTGGGGGAAGGTAAAGTGAACATAGTCACTATCGGCAGGGGTGGCGAATAACTGAAATAAAGCGGCAGGTATTTAATTGATTTGTATCGGGTTGGATCACAGTACAGACAAAATCAGCCATACGAAAAAAGCCCGGCACAAGCCGGGCTGAAAGAGACGTACTTTGCTATCTTCCGCGGTCCGTTCAGAACCGCAGTCAGAATCATTAGAAGCGGTAGCCAACACCCACCATAAAGGCCATCGGGTCGACCTTGGTATTAATGGTGCCAATCGCTGTATGGACATCGGTATCGATATCCATGATCCAAGCTGAACCGTTGACAAACCAGCGGTCAGTGATCGCCATATCGATACCAACTTGTCCGGCAACACCCCAGGAGTCATCGACTTTGACATCGGTTCCTGACAGTGCACCACGACCCTCTTCATCAAAGAAGGTGGTGTAGTTCACGCCAATACCGACATACGGGCGAACCTTGCTCTGGGCATCGCCAAAATAGTACTGACCCATCAGAGTCGGCGGCAGATGCTTGATCTTGGCCACTTCAGCGCCACCCAGTTTGACTGAATGAGAGAAAGGGGTTGCAGCCAGCAACTCGACACCCCAGTTATCAGTAATCATGTAAGAGAGAGTCAATCCCAATTGCATGTTGTCATTAATTTCCAGCTCTACAGGCGTGCTGCTTTCCTGCGGCGATACAAATGCCAAACCACCACGAACCAGAATATCACCAGCCTGATGGGCCATGGCGAAAGGAGAGGTCACTGCAGCGGCAATCATCAGAGGAAGTAATTTTTTCATCACGTAATCCCTTTTTTTGTTTTCATTTGATGCTGTAAGCCCGCTGACTATATGCCCTTGTAAATGCAAAGTTATTGACTTGGAGCAAAGGTTGCACAGAAATAAATCGATTGGTGTGACATCTTTGCGCGCCATCTCAATCTCGTTGAGCCCCCAGACAACAAGCTGAAATACCTGTTTCGACAGGTTGTAACTACCCGCATTCAGCGCCAAAAGGAGCAAACAAACCACATCTTATTGCACGGCAGTGCGGCGATTAATTGTTGTTTATATGGGTAAATCAGCGTATTTTTTGCGCCATGCAAGTTACTGGGAAGTAATGGTTTATTTATGAAAAATGAGTCGAAATGGCAAAAGGTGGGGGCCTTTCTCGCGGCCGTTTGGGGGATCGGATCCTTTCTCTTTATCCTGCTCGGTTTTATTGTCGCCCTAGCCTATCTGGTATTGGTCCGGCAGGGCTAATCCAGGCTGACAGTATGTTGCAACGCAAGACTATTCCCTTCGACAAGTTGCTCCGGGGTCTGTTCCATCACCTCCCGAACAGACAGAGTGCCCGAATAGCCACAGCATCGATTACGGCCCCTCAGTTTTGCCTGATAGAGCGCCAGGTCGGCCAGCTTGAAACTGTGGCTCCAGAAGGTATCGGGGCACGCCGGATGCAGAGGATACCGACAATATCCCGATGAAACCGTTAACCATAGCGGCCTCTCCTCCGAACCGAAACGGTGCTGAACAACACGAAGCCTCAGATAATCGGCACGCTGTACCAACTCTTGCTCATTATCCACCTGCAACAGGAGTAAAAACTCCTCCCCTCCCAACCGGATAACGGGCTCGGCGTCACTCACCACCAGCTTGTGCAGCAGTTCTGCCAGCTGCTGCAACACCAGATCACCCATATCATGACCAAATCGGTCGTTGATCCGTTTGAAATGATCGAGATCGAGCAGCAACAGCTGACAAGGGCGGGCCCAATTGTCTTGCAACCAGCTATCCAGATAGCGACGATTGAAACAACGGGTCAAGGGGTCGGTGAATGCCGCCATCTCCATCTGGCTGGATTTTTCCAACAAATCATCGTGTTGCTGACTGACCTTGCTGGCCATCTCCTTGAACTTGCCGCTCAAGGTCGCCATCTCGGCGCTGCTGTCGATATAGGGGATCAAGGTGGCATCTGGCCGATCGCCAAAGCGTTGCAGCGCCGACACCAGCTGCTGCAACGGGGTAAGCACAATGCTGTTGAGCCGGTACATGGCGATCATGACGCAGATAAAACTGATAAAAAGCATACCAATAAAGGTCCAGAGCGCCCCCTCCATGACGCCACTCAAGATCTTTCTCTCCTCCTCAATCACCAGAGTCAGCACCGGCTGGTTATCGCTGTTGAGCAGTCGCACCTCTCCCCTAAGCCGGGTGAGCCCAAGGTCGATCAGGCGATACGTTATTTGCGGTTTCAGTTTTTTGAAGGTAGCGGTGACATCCAGATTGGCGTGGGAGATCGCCAGAGGCAGCGCGGTACGCTCCGATACCTGCTCGAGATAGGCCTTGTCGAGCCAACGTACAACCAGCAAGAAACCGTTGAACGGTGCCGACTCGTCACTGTTTCTGATCGGCTGCCACGAGTACATCAGCGGCCCCCACTGGGAAGCACGGATCCCGTGCAGATTGATGCCCCCTTGCGCCACCGAGCGTTCTCTCAACTGCTTTTTCAGCTCATCAAGGAAGTAGGGAAACTGGTCCGGATTGATCCCCGGCGCATCGGGTAGCAGGGTGCGCGTCCAGATTTCGTAGCCGGTGAGATCCATGAAGCTCATCAGGTTGAGACTAAAATCCCGCATCGGCATATCACTGAACAGGTTGGATTCGATGTACGCCCTGCTTTTGTTGTCCATAAAACGGTGACTGTCATCCCAGATGCCCCAATCCCGACTGAATGCATCCAGAGCGGCCACATCCGCCTGCACCGCCTTGGTCACGCGCAGCAGATGCTCCTTCATTCGCTGCTCTTCAATCCGGCTGGCAGCCGGGATTTGGGCCCACGCCAGCAGGACCAGCAATAGCAGGATCGCCCCCAGCCAGATGGGGAACATGGAGTAAGCCAACTGATGATCAATCGTGCGCGGAGCCTGAGCCATAACCCGATATATCCATTACCATGATGCTGAGATGCCAAGCCTGCCCACACTTGACGAGCTTCCCCCTATGCTCCCGATTTTTATAAAAAAAAGGGGCCAAAGGCCCCTCGATTATAACGGCTTATCGCGCCAAAAGTGGCCTCAAAAAACGAGCTGTATGAGACTCTTTATTGGTGCAAATCTCTTCCGGCGTCCCCGTCACCAGAATGCGGCCACCACCGGCGCCCCCCTCCGGACCCAGATCGACGATCCAGTCGGCAGTTTTGATGACATCCAGATTGTGCTCGATGATGACGATGGTGTTGCCACGATCCCGCAGCTGGTGCAGCACCTTGAGCAGTTGCTGGATGTCGTGGAAGTGCAGGCCGGTGGTCGGCTCGTCCAGAATATAGAGGGTCTGACCGGTATCCCGCTTGGA
>NZ_JAAKNE010000117.1:0-13754 GCF_049170755.1 Aeromonas sp. 604176 | reverse complement strand
AGCATGGCGCCGAAGCCGGACTGTTGACGGCGCGCAATGTCGTGGCCCGGATGGCTCGGCAGGCTGGGGTGATAGATGCGTTTCACCAGCGGCTGCTGTTGCAGGAAGGCGAGGATGCGGTCGGTGTTCTCCTGATGGGTGCGCAATCTGGGGGCCAGAGTGCGCAGGCCGCGCAGGGTGAGGTAGGAGTCGAACGCCCCGGAGGTGAGCCCCAGACAGTTGGCCCACCACACCAGCGACTCGGCCAGTGCCGCCTCCTTGGCAATCGCCACTCCGCCCACCACATCGGAGTGACCGTTGATGTACTTGGTGGTGGAGTGCACCACCACATCGGCACCAAGAGCGAGCGGCTGTTGCAG
This sequence comes from Aeromonas sp. 604176, assembly GCF_049170755.1. NCBI lineage: Bacteria > Pseudomonadati > Pseudomonadota > Gammaproteobacteria > Aeromonadales > Aeromonadaceae > Aeromonas > Aeromonas sp. 604176. Next base: position 13,395 of record NZ_JAAKNE010000117.1, on the reverse strand, counting down.
CAGGGGGGAGAGGAAGGTGTTGTCCACCACCACCTGCGCACCCACCTCGTGGGCGGCGCTGGCAATGGCGCTGATATCCACCACCCGCAGCAGCGGGTTGGAGGGGGTCTCGACCCATACCAGCGCTGGCTTTTGCGCCAGTGCGGCGGCCAGTGCGGCCTCGTCACCCTGATCGACAAACTGCACCCGGTAGTGGCCCTTGGCCGCCAGATACTCAAACAGACGCCAGGTGCCGCCGTAGCAGTCGTGGGGGGCGAGCAGCAGATCCCCCGCCTTGAGCAGTGCAGTGGTGACCAGATGGACGGCCCCCATGCCGGTGCCGGTAACCACGGCGCCTGCGCCCCCTTCCAGCGCCGCCAGCGCGTCCGCCAGATTGGTACGGGTTGGATTGCCTGAGCGGGCATAATCGTATTGACGGGGCTCGCCAAAGTCGGCAAAGGTGTAGTTGCTGGAGAGGTAGATGGGGGGCACCACGGCACCGTGCTGCTGGTCTGTCTCAATCCCGGTGCGAACCGCCAGGGTGGCCTTGTGGGTCATATCACTCTCCTTGATGTTTCTTCACACGCCGGCATCTTGCTGCCACGCGCCATCCCGCCATTGCGGGCTCATGGTCAACCACACTACGCCAGCTTAAAAAAGCCGTCAACACTTCCAGACGTCTAAATGGCTTTGCTGTTGGATTGCCATTAATTTCCTTAAGGGTTAAAATCCGCGCTCACGGCTAAATGAGAACAGGTGAGTCATGGGAACAGAGTGGAACGGCGACTACGTCAGCCCCTACGCGGAACACGGTAAGAAGAGCGAACAGGTCAAGAAGATTACCGTCTCGATCCCGCTCAAGGTGTTGAAAGTGTTGACCGATGAGCGCACCCGCCGTCAGGTGAACAACCTGCGTCATGCGACCAACAGCGAGCTGCTCTGTGAAGCCTTCCTGCACGCTTTCACCGGCCAGCCGCTCCCTTGCGACGAAGACTTGCGCAAGGATCAACCGGACAGTGTCCCGGCCGAAGCGCGCGCCATCATGGAAGCGCTGGGCAAAGAGATCGAAGATTTCGACAAAGAGTAAGCGATTTGCCATGCACAAGAGGCGACCCTAGGGTCGCCTCTTGTCGTTTCAGCCGCCCCGTTCACGGGGCTGTGATTATTTCAACAGGCTGAAGATCAGCGCCGATACCGCCAGCGAACCGGTCAGCAGGATAAAGCCGTTGGTCCAGCCGTGACGGAAGCGGGCCAGCGCCTCCACCTTGTAGATGGCAATCACCGGCATGATAAACAGGATCATGGCGATGACCGGGCCGGAGAGGGTCTCCATCAGCCCCAGAATGCCCGGGTTGATGACGGCAGCGCCCCAGATGGCGAAGAACATCAGGGCGATGCCCAGCTTGTCCGCCTTGGCCAGCGGCAGGCCGGTGGGCTTGGCGATCAGGCTTTTCAGGCTTTCGCGGGCACCTAGGAAGTGACCGAGGAAGGAGGAGCTGATGGCGATAAAGGCGATGAGCGGCCCCAGAGTCACAATCACCGGGTTGTCGGTGATGTTGGCGAGATAGGAGAGCACCGAGACGTTCTGGGCCTTGGCTTCAGCCAGCTGGGCTGGCGAGAGGCTCAGCACGCAGGAGAAGACGAAGAACAGCACGAAGCCCACCAGCATTACTGTGGTGTTGCGCAGGATCAGACCGCTCTTGGCTTCCGCCTGCTCGCCATATTCACGGCGCTGCACGTTGGCAAAACCGGAGATGGCGGCGGCGTGGCTGAAGGCGAACACGGTGACCGGCAGCGCCAGCCAGACGGTGTTGAGGAAGCTGACCCCTTCAAACGCGGTCACTTCCGGCCATTGCCACTGAGGGATCAGGTAGCAGGAGAGCGCCGCCAGAATGGCCGCCAGCGGATAGACCATAAAGGCGAAGGCGCGCAGCATCGCTTTCTCACCCGCCAGCATCACGGCGATCATGGCAAATACCAGCACGCCGGAGAGCATCACCCGATCCGGGGTTGCCATGCCGAGCTGGTTGACCATAAAGCTCTCTACCGTGTTGGTCAGCCCGACCCCGTAGATGAGCAGGATCGGGAAGATGGAGAGGAAGTAGAGCGCCGAGATGAGCCGACCGGCCATCTTGCCGAAATGCTCCTCCGCCACTTCGGTGAAGTCGGCGTGGGGACGTGAAGAGGAGAGCACGAAGCGCGCCAGCCCGCGGTGGGCGAGGAAGGTCATGGGGCCTGCCAGTACCGCGACGATGACGAGAGGCCAGATCCCGCCCAGACCCAGATTGATGGGCAGGAACAGGATACCGGCGCCAACGGCGGTGCCAAACAGACTGATGACCCAGTGGGTGTCGTGACGGCGCCAGCGGGTGGTGCTGGACGTGGTGGAGCAGGAACCGGATAGCTCCTTGGTAGCCTCTACAGATAAACTCATTACTAATTCACTTTTTGTTAGTGTTTTAATCTGAGTTCATTGTGGTTTATCGGGATTTAATTCTCAAAAAGCGAGACTGAAACATATCACTGCCATTGCGGGGTTTAGCCAGCGAGATTGGGAATGGAATCTGGTTCACAGAATGGAACAAAACTGACATTGGTGATTTTTGTGAAATATAAAACCAAAATTTGATCTACTATCATTTTTTTATTTTGGCTAATCAGGTGTTTTCAGAATTACGTGAAAAATCGCACCATTTCTCGCCGACCGATTGTGATGTTTCACTATCATTTTGCCGCTTTGCCAGCGTATCACGCTGTTCAAGAGCGCCTTGACCAGCGGATCACACCGGCCATCACCCGGGGCAACTTCCCTGAAAAAGCAGGCGGCCATCGGGCCGCCTGCTTGTCTGGTGTGATGACATCGCTATCCGCCTAGTGGGCCAGAATGCTACCCCAGGCGAGATCCGGATCCCCCATCACGATAAAGTCCGGGTTCTCCAGCGACTCGGTTTCGTTGTAGCTGAGTGGCTGCAACGCCAGGCTGAGGATACGGCCACCGGCCGCCTCGACGATGCACTGGGCGGCGGCGGTGTCCCACTCGCCGGTGGGGCCGAGCCGCACGTAGCAATCGGCCGCCCCTTCCGCCACCAGACAGGATTTGAGGGAGCTGGAACCAAGCGGGATCAGCTCGTAGTTGATGGCCGGGTTGAGGCGGCGGGTGAGGTTCTCCAGCTTCTGGCGGCGGCTGATGGCAACTACCAGCGAGTCGGGCTGGTCATGCTCGTGGTGCATGGCGCTGATGGGCAGTACCTCGCCATTCACCTCCTTGAAGGCGCCGTAGCCGCGCACCGCCCAGTAGAGCACGTTGGACTCGGGAGCATAGATGACCCCGAGCACCGGCACATTGTCCCGCACCAAGGCGATCAGGGTGGCGAAGTCGCCGCTGCCCGCGATAAATTCGCCGGTGCCGTCGAGGGGATCCACCAGCCAGTACTGCCGCCAGTTGGATCGCTGGCTGAAGGGGATGTCGGCCGCCTCTTCAGTCAGCACGGGAACGTGGGGAGTGAGCGCCGAGAGCGCCTGCTTGAGGTAGGCATCGGCAGCAAGATCGGCACTGGTGACCGGGGTCGCATCCTCCTTCAGCTGACGCTCGAACTGACCGCCGTGATAGATGTCGTGAAGGATCCTTCCGGCTTCGCGGGCAATCTCCTTGACCCCCGGCACCCAGGCCAACAACTCCTGCATCTCGTTATCCTCTGTCTGTTAACTGCCCGTCTGCGGGCTACTTTGCCTGCTCCGCCAGCCACTTCTGGGCCAAGAGCAGGGCACTGATGCTGCGCGACTCGGTGAAGTCGGGTCGTGCAAGCAATTCGTCGATCCGGTTGAGTGGCCAGGGGATCACTTCCAGCGGTTCGGGCTCGTCGCCGATCCGCTGCTCGGGGAAGAGGTCCCGGGCCAGCAGGATATCCATCCGGCTGGAGAAGTAACCGGGCGCCAGCGACACCTGTTTGAGCAGGGTCAGGCTGTTGGCGCCAAAGCCCGCCTCTTCCATCAACTCCCGGTTACCCGCCTCGAAGGCATCTTCGCCCGGGTCGATCAGCCCTTTGGGAAAGCCCAGCTCGTAGGAGTGGGTGCCGGCGGCATACTCGCGCACCAGCAGCAGGGTGTGGGCATCGAACAGCGGCACCACCATGACGGCGCCCCGGTTGCCGCCGCGCATCCGCTCGTAGACCCGCTCTTCGCCGTTGGAGAACTTGAGGTGGAGGGACTCTACTCTGAACAGCCGACTCTCGGCCACGATCTCGGCCTTGAGGATCTCCGGTTTGCTCTTGGGGTGATCCAGTTGGTCGGCTGAGATGTGCTCGGGTTTGCTCTTGTGGGGGTCGCTCATCGGACGCTGGCTGCTCGTTAAAAAATCGTGCTTCAAGAGTAAACGACTCTCACACCGAACACCACGGGCCAGGGATGGCAAAGGGGGAGGAAAAATCCGTTATACTGCCGCCCCGTTTTCCGAGATCCGCGATCAAGAGGCCCGATGCCACACTCCCGCTCCATCACCTTGCCCTGGCACCAGATAAATACCGTCTTGCTCGATATGGATGGCACCCTGATCGATCTGCATTTTGACAACCACCTCTGGCAGCAGCTGGTGCCGGAGCGTTACGCCGAGCGGCTCGGTCTGCCGCTGGATGAAGCCAAAGCGCAGATCGACGTCCACTATCACGCCGTCAACGGCACCCTCAACTGGTACTGCGTGGATTACTGGAGCGAGACCCTGGGGCTCGATATTCGCGCCCTCAAGCAGGAGCTGCTGGCGAAGATCCAGTGGCGTCCCCATGCCATCCCTTTTCTGGCCGAGCTGCGCGCCGCGGGCAAGCAGCTGGTGCTTTTCACCAACGCTCACCCCGCCAGTCTGTCGGTGAAGGATGCGCAACTCGGTCTTGCCGACCATCTGGATCTGATGGTGAGTACCCACGAGCTGGGCTGGTCGAAGGAGAGCCAGCACTGCTGGCAGGCGCTGGCCGAGCGGCTGGCGTTCGATCCGGCCCGCACCCTGTTTGTGGATGACAGCGAGCGGATCCTCCGGGCTGCCGCCGACTATGGCATCGGCTATCAGCTGGCGATCCAGAATCCGGATAGCTGCAAGCCGGAGCAGAGCATCACCGCTTTTCCGGCGATCCGCGACTATGCCGAGTTGCTGCCGCTGGCAATCTGAGTCTGCTGAAACGAGAGAGGGCTGCATCGTGCAGCCCTCTTTGTATCTGAAACCTTGCGGTGAAAAAATCACAGCTCCCGAAACGGGCGCCGCTTCTCCTCTTCGATGACGATCGCCTCCAGATTGGCGACCCGCTCCTGCAGCTCCCGAATGACCAGATCCTGCTTTCCGAGGCGGTCGGTGATGCGGGCATCCCCCATCTGATAGCGGGCCCGTTTGCCGAGATATCCGAACAATAGGCTGATAAATACGATCAGGACTATGCCTGTCCACATGGTCATGTCACGACTCCTTGTCGTCTATAAGCGGCGAAAATGCTGATGGGATCTGTTCTGTTTTCTCACAGCCGCCAATTGGCCGCAATGGGTCCCGTTTCGCCTTTGTGATGCAGTTGGCTATTGCTGCCAGAGAGGGCGGCCAAGCCACCACCTTGTTACCCGGGTAGCTATTGCTGCCAGAGGGGGCGGCCAAGCCAGAGGGCCCATAGGGTGAGGTGCAGCAGCACGATAAACCAGAAGACCAGCCGGTAGCTGCGCTTCTGGGTCTTGTGGCGCAGCCACTGGCGGGCCACCAGTGCGCCCGGCCAGCCGCCGCACAGCTCCAGCAGATGGAGCCTCGATTCGGGAATGCGCCACTCGCCGCGCACTGCCTGCCGCTTGTCCCAGGCGTAGGCGGCCACCGTGAGCAGGCTCATGGTGAGCAACACGGCCAGCGGCCACCACTGCTGCTCGCCGAGGCCGAGCCAGAGGGCTGCGCCCAGTGGCAGCAGTGCCAGCGCCATCACTGGGCCAGCTCCCAGCAGCGCTCCTCGTCCTGCTTGAGGGTGCGGATCACCCTGGCCGGATTGCCCACCGCCACCGAGTCGGCCGGGATGTCGCGGGTGACCACGGCGCCGGCGCCAATGATGGAGCGCGGCCCTATGGTGACGCCGGGGCAGATGATGGCGCCGCCGCCAATCCAGCAGTCGTCACCGATCCGCACTGGCTTGTTGTAGGCAGTCCAGTTGCGTCGTTCCAGATAGTTCATGGTGTGGGTGGCGGTGTAGATCTGCACGTTGGGGGCCAGCAGCACATGGCTGCCGATGTGCACTTCGCCCACGTCGAGAATGGTGACGTTGAAGTTGAAGAAGGTCTTCTCGCCGATATGGATGTTGCGGCCAAACTCGCAGGTAAATGGCGTGCTGATCCAGCAGGAGTCGGGGCAGTGGCCGAACAGCTCGCGGCAGATCTGCTGGCGCAGAGGGGCATCGCCCGCCGATGAACTGTTGAGTTTGGCCAGCAGCGCCTGACCGCGGATCCGGTCGTTCGCTATCTCCTCGCTCTGGTCATCCAGCGCCCCGCCTGCCAGTACCTTGTCCCAGTCGCTCGCCATTGCTACCTCCTCATGCTGCAAGAGCAGGCAGTATACGTGACTGTCAGGGGCGCCGTCAGTCTGTCACTTGTTGCAGGTGATCCCCGTCAACCTGTGGGCCAGACGAGGGGCAGGATCAGCAGGGCCGAGACGAAGTAGGGGAGCAATACCCGCAGCCCGAGACTGCGCCCGCCGATGCCGAGGGCCAGCAGCCCCTTCACCAGCGAGTTGACCAGACCGGCCAGCAGGATGCCGCGGGCCGCCACCTCCAGCGCCAGCTCCTTGTGGGAAAGCTGGGAGAGCGACAGCGTGATGGCGTCCACATCGGTGATCCCCGACACCAGCGACAGCAGATAGACCCCGGAGTTGCCCACCTTGTCTTGCAGCAGCGTTGCCATAAAGCCGATCAGCGCCAGCAGCAGGCCGAACTTGATGGCGGTGGACAGATCGAGCGGGTTGCTGGTTTCCGGCTGTACCGGGCCGTCAGTTAGCTCCTCGCGCTGGCGCCAGAACCAGAAGGCAAAGCCGTAGACTGTGGTGGCCAGCAGCAACAGGGGGGCGATGAGGCGCATCGCCAGTTCGCTGTGAATCAGCAGTACCAGTACCAGCAGCCGCAGCCACATGGTGGCCCCTGCCAGCAGGATGCCGGTGGCCAGCAGTCGCTCCAGCCCGCCCTGCTCCTTGTTGAGACGGGCGAACTGCAGGGTAAGGGCGGTGGAGGAGGCCAATCCCGCCAGTATGCTGGTGAGCACCAGTCCGGCGCGGGTGCCGAGCAGGCGTACCGCGAAGTGGCCACAAAACGAGATGCCGGCGATCACCACCACCATCAGCCAGATCTTGAAGGGGTTGAAGGCGTCGAGGGGGCCCATCTCCTCGTTGGGCAGCACCGGCAGCAGCACCAGCGAGATAAGCAGAAAGCGCAGGGTAGCGTGGAATTCGGTCTCGCTGAGAAACAGCATCCCCTGCTGGATCTGTCCCTTCAAACCCATCAACAGGGCGGCCAGCACGGCGCAGGCCACCGCCTCGCTCGGGCTCAGCAGTACCGACATCAGCCCCAGCAAATAGGTGAGCAGCATGGCTACCGAGCTGGTGAGACCAAACTCCCCTTGCCAGCGCTGGGCCAGCCAGACCGAGAGGCCGCAACCGATCACCACCGCCAGCAGGCCGAGCAACGGTAGCCAGGGGCCCAGGGTGGGCAGCAGTAAACCGCACACCCCGCCAAGCAGGCCGATAAGGCCGTAGGTACGCATCCCGGCGATGCGCTGGTTATCCCCCAGCTGGCGCACCTGCCAGCCCCGCTCCAGCCCGATGATGAGGCCGATGGCCAGCGAGACCAGGGCACCGTTGACGGGTTCTGCATTGATCCACATAACGACTTCCTTTTCGTCATCTGCCTGCCTTGTTCCCATGATGGCACAGCGCTTGAGGTCACAGAGGGGCGTGGCTCACAGAGTCTGCGTCTGGCTCCTTGTGGCGTGTGGCTGCCTGATATGAGCAAAAGAGATAAGCAAAGAGTTATTTCTTTCTTCTGGGCATAACAACTCCACGGCATGCTGTTCTCAACCCAACAAGATATGGAGAATCACCATGAAACTGCGAATGACCGCCCTGACCCTGCTCTCTCTGCTGGCATTTGGTCAGGCCAATGCCGCCGAGATCCGCCTGCTCAACGTCTCTTACGATCCGACCCGCGAGCTGTTTCAGGAGTACAACGCCGCCTTTGCCAAGGAGTGGAAGGCCAAAACCGGCGACGACGTGGTGGTGAGCCAGTCTCACGGTGGCTCCGGCAAGCAGGCCCGCGCTGTGGTGGATGGACTGGAGGCCGACGTGGTATCGCTGGCGCTGGCCTACGATGTCAACGCCATCGCCAAGGAGGGGCTGACCGCTGCCGACTGGCAGAGTCGCCTCGGCAACAACGCCTCGCCCTATACCTCCACCATTGTCTTCCTGGTGCGCAAGGGCAATCCCAAGCAGATCAAGGATTGGGATGATCTGGTGCGCAAGGATGTCGCCATCGTGACTCCCAACCCCAAGACCTCCGGCGGGGCACGCTGGAACTATCTGGCCGCCTGGGGCTATGCCCTGAAGAAGAGCGGCAGTGAAGAGGGGGCCAAGCAGTTTGTTGGCGATCTATTCAAGAACGTGAAGGTGCTGGACTCAGGCGCCCGCGGTGCCACCACCAGCTTTACCGAGCGCGGTCTCGGTGACGTGCTGCTGGCGTGGGAGAACGAAGCCCTGCTGGTGCTTGGTCAGGCGGGTGCCAGCGACAAGTTCGAGCTGGTGGTGCCTTCGGTCTCCATTCTGGCGGAGCCGCCGGTCGCGGTGGTGGACAAGGTGGCCAAGAAGCACGGTACCGAAGCTGTGGCCAAGGCCTATCTCGATTATCTCTACTCTGACGAGGGGCAGCATATCGTCGCCAAACATCACTATCGCCCCAGCAACCCGGCGATCCTGAAGGAGACGGCAGCCCAGTTCCCGCAGCTTGCCTTCTTTACCGTCAAGGATCTGGAAGGGGATTGGGAGAAAGCCCAGAAGAAACACTTCGCCCAGGGCGGTCTGTTTGACCAGATCTATCAGCCGGGTCGTTGATAGCTTCGTTATCCATCACTGAACTGGCCCCTGTGCCAGCCGATAGGAGCACCAAGATGAACAAGATCCTCCTGGTTCCCGGTCTGCACAACAGTGGGCCGGATCACTGGCAGAGCCGCTGGCACGATCATTTTCCCCAATGGCAGCGGATGACCGGGCTACCGTGGGACAAGCCGGACCTCAGGGTCTGGAGTGCCAAGCTGGCGAGCAAGCTGAAACGTCGCCGCAGCCGGGTCCATCTGGTGGCTCACTCCTTCGGCGCCCTGACCGCCATCGCGGCGGCCCGCTTGCAGCCGGAGAAGGTGGCCTCGATCTTTCTGGTGGCGCCCGCCGATCCTGCCCGTTTTGGCATTGCGGATGAGGCCTTGGCCGGGCCGCTGCAGGTATCGGCCCAGCTGGTGGCCAGCCGCAATGATCCCTGGATGAGCTTTGAACGGGCCGAATACTGGAGCCGTCAGTGGCAGGTGCCGCTGTTCGATGCCGGTGAGGCGGGCCATATCAATGCCCAGTCAGGTCATGGGGATTGGCATCAGGGGCTGCATTTGCTGGGGGCTCTCTACCGCCGTGGTGAGCTGGTAGTGGCACCGGTCAAGGCCACATCGCCCCGGCCGGTCGTATTGGGCTTTCGCTAGGTATCTGTGAAGTGGTTGGAGGGTTGTCGGGCGCGCTGTTCGCTGGCTACTCCATGCCCCCGTTCTTTGAATGCTCCGCTCCGTATTGCTCCATTTCTTAGGTCTTTTATTTATATAAAAGACCTTTTTTTATTTGGAGTGCGCCAAGAGCCTTGTGACTCTGCGGTTAGACAAAAAAGTGATTAGCAAAGTCGCAATTGATGTTTGTTGCCGATGAGGGGAGTGAGCAGAATCACCATATCGAAAATTCTTCATAACAGATGGATGTGTTATGCGATTTGGTTCTTATTCTGTCCTGCCCGGTTTTGGCCCCACCCTGGGGTTCAGCCTGCTCTATCTGGGCCTGCTGGTGCTGTTGCCGCTCTCGGCCCTGGTGCTGTTTGCGATCAACAACCTGACCGCCGCCGAGTTCTGGCAGGTGATCGGTTCACCCCGGGTGCTCGCCTCCTTTCGCCTGAGCTTCGGTGCGGCCTTTGTCGCGGCGCTGCTCAACAGCCTGTTCGGCCTGATCCTGGCCTGGATCCTGGTGCGCTACACTTTCCCCGGTCGTCGACTGGTGGATGCGTTGATCGACCTGCCATTCGCCATGCCGACCGCCGTTTCCGGCATCGCCCTGTGCGCCATCTTCGCCCCCAACGGCTGGATCGGCCAGTTGCTGGCGCCGCTCGGCATCCAGCTCGCCTACAACCCTATCGGGGTGGTCATCGCACTCACCTTTATCGGATTGCCGTTTGTGGTGCGTACCCTGCAGCCGGTGCTGCGGGAGGCTGAAACCGAGCAAGAGGAGGCCGCCGCCAGCCTCGGCGCCGATCGCTGGCAGACCTTTCTGCGGGTGCTCTGGCCGACCCTGGTGCCTGCCCTGCTCACCGGTTTTGCGCTGGCGTTTGCCCGTGGGGTGGGGGAGTACGGCTCCGTCATCTTCATCGCCGGCAACCTGCCGATGGTCTCGGAAATCGCGCCGCTGATGATCATGAGCCACCTGGAGGAGTATGACTATGCCGGCGCCTCCGCCATCGCAGTGGTGATGCTACTGATTTCATTCATTTTGTTACTGCTAATCAACAAGTTGCAGGCCTGGAGCTGGTCTCGCATCGGAGGGAGCCGGATATGAGTTCATCTGTTATCGCCATTGAGGCGGCCTCTGTGGAGGCGACCCCCGCTCGTAAGGCACCGGTCGTGATCCGTGAACCCCAGTGGGTCAAGTGGCTGCTCATCACGGTCGGTTTGGGCTGGTTTGCCGCCCTGTTGCTGCTGCCGTTGGCCACCGTCTTTATTCAGGCGCTGACGCCGGGGCTCGCCTTCTTCTGGCACGCCATCAGCGAGCCGGATGCCTTGAGCGCCCTCGGTCTCACCGCGTTGGTGACCCTCTGTGCGGTTCCACTCAATCTGCTGTTCGGGATTGCGGCGGCCTGGGCTATCGCCCGTTTCCGCTTCCCCGGTCGGCAGCTGCTCATCACCATCATCGATCTGCCCTTCTCGGTGTCGCCGGTGATCGCCGGTCTGATGCTGGTGTTGATGTTCGGCAGCCGCGGCTGGTTTGGTGACTGGCTGAGCGAGCACGACATCAAGATCATTTTCGCCACCCCGGGGATCATCCTGGCCACCACCTTCATTACCGTGCCCTTCGTGGTGCGCGAGCTGTTGCCCCAGATGGAGGCGCGCGGCCCGGAAGAGGAAGAAGCCGCCATCATGCTGGGGGCGAGCGGTCTGCAGATGTTCTGGCGCGTCACCCTGCCCGGCATTCGCTGGAGCCTGATGTATGGCCTGCTGCTCTGTACCGCCCGCGCGGTCGGGGAGTTTGGCGCGGTGTCGGTGGTCTCCGGCCATATTCGCGGCCAGACCAATACCCTGCCGCTGCATATCGAGATCCTCTACAACGAGTACCAGACCGGCGCCGCCTTCGCGGTGGCAAGCCTCTTGGCTCTGTTCGGGATCTTCACCCTGCTGGGTGAAACCCTGTTGGCCCGGCTGCGTGCCCAGCCCACCAAATCTCACTGATCACCGTTTTAAAGAGGCAGCCATGAGCATTCAGGTTCAACAACTCAACAAGCATTTCAATCAGTACGCGGCGCTGGCAGACATCAACCTCGACTTTCACGACGGTGAGCTGGTGGCCCTGCTTGGCCCCTCCGGCTGTGGCAAGACTACCCTGCTGCGGATCATCGCCGGGCTGGAGCAGGCCGACTCTGGCCACGTCATCATCCGTGGCGAGGATGCCTCGGATCTCCATGTGCGTGAGCGCAACGTCGGCTTCGTGTTCCAGCACTACGCCCTGTTTCGCCACATGACGGTATTCGAAAACGTGGCGTTTGGCCTGCGGGTCAAACCGCGCAGCGAGCGCCCGGCCGAGGCGGCCATTCGTGCCCGGGTCAAAGAGCTGCTGGATCTGGTGCAGCTCAGCCACGTGGCCGAGCGCTATCCGACCCAGCTCTCAGGCGGTCAGCGCCAGCGGGTTGCGTTGGCCCGCGCGCTGGCGGTGCAGCCCAAGGTACTGCTCTTGGACGAGCCCTTCGGCGCCCTCGATGCGCAGGTGCGCAAGGAGCTGCGCCGCTGGCTGCGCGAGCTGCACGACGAGCTGCACGTCACCAGCCTGTTCGTCACCCACGATCAGGAGGAGGCGCTGGAGGTAGCGGATCGGGTGGTGCTGATGAATGCCGGACGGGTCGAGCAGATCGGCACCCCGGCCGAGGTCTACGACCAGCCCGCCAGCTCCTTCGTCCACAGCTTCCTCGGCAGTGTGAACCAGTTCCGCGGTCGGGTGGCGGAGCAGGGATTCGGTGTCGGCGAGCAGCTGCTCGGCGGGCCGTCGGCTTCTCATCTGGCTCACGGCAGTGCCGCCATCGCCTATGTCCGCCCCCATGAACTGGAGATCTTGCCAGCCGATGCGCCGGGCGGGATCCGCGCCACCATTACCCGTCTGCTGCCCATGGGACCACGCATTAGGGTGGAGCTGCGTGGCGATGGCGAAACCAAAGGGGCCCACTACGAGGCGGAGCTGACCAAGGAGGCGGCCAAGCAGTTTGTTCCGGGTCAGGGGGTCAAGCTGGTGGCCAGACAGGCGCAGTTCTATCCCGATTATCAGATTTGATGCTGTGTTGCGGGCGGTGTGGCCGCCCGGTTCAGGCGCTCTGCCGGGGCATGATCCGGCCAAATAACAAAAATGAGAGGGGCGAGCAGATTGTGTCGCCCACTCTTCGCAGGAGGCGACAAGGTGAATTTTCAGCAGTTACGCATTATCCGGGAGGCAGCGCGGCGGGATTACAACCTGACCGAGGTGGCCAACGCCCTTTTTACCTCGCAATCCGGGGTGAGTCGCCATATCCGCGAGCTGGAAGAGGAGCTGGGGATCGAGTTGTTCATCCGCTACGGCAAGCGGCTGCTCGGTATGACCGAGCCGGGCAAGGAGTTGCTGGTGATTGCCGAGCGCATTCTCAATGACGCCAACAACATCCGCAAACTGGCCAGCACCTTTGCCAACCGCGACTCGGGCCGTTTGCTGGTGGCGACCACCCATACCCAGGCCCGCTATGCCCTGCCGCGGGTGGTGAAGGCGTTTCGCGAGCAGTTTCCGCTGGTACAGCTGGAGCTGCGTCAGGGCAGCCCGGAGGAGATTGTGCGGCTGGTGCAGACCGGCGAGGTGGATATCGGCATCAGCAGCGAGCAGCTCGACAAGAGCGAAGGGGTGGTGGC
>NZ_JAAKNE010000116.1:0-13901 GCF_049170755.1 Aeromonas sp. 604176 | reverse complement strand
GCCAGCAGGAAGTACATGGCACGCAGACCCATGATGGCGAAGATGTTGGAGGTCAGCACGATGAAGGGATCCGTGGTCACCGCGAAGATGGCCGGGATACTGTCCACCGCGAAGATGAGGTCGCTCACCTCCACCAGCACCAGAATGAGCAGCAGCGGGGTGGCATAGCGCACACCGTCACGCCAGACGAAGAACTTCTCCCCTTCCAGGGTCTCGGTCACCTTGAAGCGACGGCGCATCCAGCCCAGCAACGGGTTATTGGCGAGATCCGGCTCCTTGTCGGCCGCCCACAGCATTTTGGCACCGGTCAGCAGCAGGAAAGCGCCGAACAGATAGAGGATCCAGTGGAACTGCTCGATGAGCCAGCTGCCCGCGAACACCATACCGGCACGCATCACGATGGCACCCAGTACCCCGTACAGCAGCACCCGGCGCTGCAGCTCGGCCGGAATGGCAAAGTAGCCGAACAGCATCAGCCAGACGAAGACGTTATCCACTGCCAGCGCTTTCTCGATGAGGTAGCCGGTGAGGAACTCCAGTCCCTTCTGGTTGGCAATCTCACGGCCCGCGCTGTGATCGAGCCAGAGCCAGATGGCCAGGTTGAACAAGAGCGCCACGCTGACCCAGATGAGGGACCAGACACCCGCCTCTTTGAGAGATACCTTGTGTGACTTGCCGCCACCAACAAAGCGTATGTCTATCCATAACAGGACCAACACTATGCTGAAGAAACCGGTCCACATCCACCATTCACCCATTTTCACTTCTCCCAAAAACGACAAAACCCACGACCGAGAGGCAGTGGGTTTGCGTTTGGAGCAGATACACCTTGCCTCTCGGCAAGGTCTCACTTACAGCTGATTTTCATCAACTGCCCAGCTGCCGGGTGCACTGCAGGATATGGGTGCACCGTAATGACGACAAACCGGCGAGAAGTTACTCCCCTTGTTGCGCGGATAGTAGCAGCGGTAAAAGATAACGCCAAGAGGCATCTTCACTACCGCCAGAAATAAATCGGGGCCCCATCAAGGAGCCCCGCAAACGGGTTCAACACATCCCCATCAGAGCGGGTCGACCTTGAGGCAGGAGACCGCGTGATCGAAGTTCCCCTCCAGCACGGGGCGGGTCTTGGCGCACTCGGGGCCAGCCACCGGGCAGCGGGTGCGGAACACGCAACCGGACGGCGGGTTCATCGGTGAGGGCAAGTCCCCCTCCAGGATCTGGATCACCTTGTTGCGCTCCAGCTCAGGGTCCGGGATCGGCACCGCTGACATCAGCGCCTTAGTGTAGGGATGCAGCGGGTTGGCGAAGATCTCCTTGCGAGTCCCCAGCTCGACGGCGTTGCCCAGATACATCACCAGCACCCGATCGGAGATATGCTTGACCACCGACAGGTCGTGGGCGATGAAGATGAGCGACAGCCCCATCTCCTTTTGCAGGGATTTGAGCAGGTTGACCACCTGCGCCTGAATGGATACGTCAAGCGCCGAGACCGGCTCGTCACAGATGATCATCTTGGGCTCGAGGATCAGTGCCCGGGCAATCCCGATCCGCTGGCACTGGCCGCCGGAGAACTCGTGCGGATAGCGGTTGACCAGGTTGGGCAACAACCCCACCTTGCTCATCATGGCGCGCACCTTCTCCTTCACCTCTTCCCGTGGCAGGTTGGGATAGAAGGTGATGAGCGGCTCGGCGATGATGTCGCCAATAGTCATGCGCGGGTTCAGAGAAGCCAGCGGATCCTGGAAAATCATCTGGATCTCTTTGCGCTTCTCGCGCAGGGCATTCTGATCTAGCTTGGTAAGGTCGTCACCCAGCCACACCACCTTGCCATCGGTGGCCGGTACCAGACCGATGATGGCGCGGGCAAAGGTCGATTTGCCGCAGCCGGATTCACCCACCACGCCGAGGGTTTCCCCTTCGTAGAGGCGCAGGGTCACGCCATCGACCGCCTTCAAATCGGATGGCTTGGCCCAAGGCCACGCCTTGCCACTCTTGATACTGAAGTGGACCTTGAGGTCAGACACTTCCAACAGCAATTTTTTGTCGGCACCCATTTAGTTGGCCCCCTTGTTCATGGCATCCGAAACCCAGTGGCAAGCGCGCTCCCGACCGTCGTTGAACGGGGTCAGGATCGGTGACTGCTGGCCGCAAATCTCGCTCACACGGTGGCAACGCTCCTGGAAGGGGCAGCCGGTGGGCAGACGCAGCAGGTTGGGCGGATTGCCCGGGATGGTGGGCAGCACTTCCCCTTCGGTATCGAGGCGGGGAATGGCGCGCAGCAGGCCTTCGGTGTAGGGGTGGCTCGGGCGATAGAAGATATCGTCTACCTTGCCGTACTCCATGGTACGACCAGCATACATCACCAGCACCTTGTTGCAGATACCGGCGACCACGCCAAGGTCATGGGTGATCATGATGATGGCGGTGTTGAACTCGCGCTTGAGCTCGTTCATCAGAGTCATGATCTGGGCCTGAACGGTCACGTCGAGTGCGGTAGTCGGTTCGTCGGCGATCAGCAGTTGCGGCCGGCAGAGCAGTGCCATGGCGATCATCACCCGCTGACGCATGCCGCCGGAGAACTCGTGGGGATACATGCCCATCCGCTTGCGTGCTTCAGGAATTTTGACCGCATCGAGCATCCGTACCGACTCTTCGAACGCTTCCGCCTTGCTCACCCCTTTGTGCAGCATCAGCACTTCCATCAGCTGATCCTGCACCTTCATGTAGGGGTTCAGCGAGGTCATGGGGTCCTGGAAGATCATGGCGATCTTCTCGGAGCGGATCTTGTTGAGCTTGGACTCCGGCAGGTTGAGGATCTCCTCCCCCTGAAACTTGGCGGAACCGGTAATAATGCCATTTTTGGCCAGCAGCCCCATGATGGCAAAGGCCGTCTGGGATTTGCCGGAGCCGGACTCGCCGACGATCCCCAGGGTTTCACCCGCAGCGAGGGAGAAGTTGAGGTCGTTGACCGCCACCACATTGCCGTCCGGGGTCTTGAACTCGACCCGCAGATCTTTCACATCCAGTAACTTCATATAAAAACTCCTTCTCGATCTTTCGTGACGTTTTCCTGTCGATCCGAGGCGCTATTAACGATCTTTCGGATCGAGGGCGTCACGCAGACCATCCCCGAGGAAGTTGAAGCAAAACAGGGTCACCACCATGAAACCGGCGGGGAACAGGAGTTGCCAGATGGCCACTTCCATCGACTTGGAGCCTTCATCCAGCAAAGCACCCCAGCTGGTCATGGGCTCTTGCACGCCCAGGCCAAGGAAGCTCAGGAAGGATTCGAACATGATCATCCCGGGCACCAGCAGGGTGGCGTAGACCGCCACGATCCCCAGCACGTTGGGTACGATGTGACGGGTGATGATCTTCCACTTGGAGACGCCGCAGACGTGAGCCGCCTCGATAAACTCCTTGCTCTTGAGGCTGAGGGTCTGGCCTCGCACGATCCGCGCCATGTCGAGCCAGCTAACCGCGCCGATGGCGATGAAAATGAGCGCCAGGTTGCGGCCGAAGAAGGTCACCAGCATGATCACGAAGAACATGAAGGGGAAGGCGTTGAGGATCTCAAGGACCCGCATCATCAGGCTGTCGACCCGCCCGCCGATAAAGCCGGAGGCAGCGCCATACAGAGTGCCGATGATGACCGCCACCATGGCCCCCATGATGCCGACCATCAGGGAGATGCGACCGCCCAGCAGGGTGCGCACGAACAGATCGCGCCCCAGACTGTCGGTACCGAAGTAGTGACCCGCTTCCATATCCGGCGGCGACTGCATGGCCCCCCAGTCCGGATCGTCAAAGGTGTATTGGGACAGATGAGGGCCGACGATGACCGCCAGACCGATGATGGTCAGGATAATCAGGCTGGTCAGAGCAGCCTTGTTGCGCAGGAAACGGCGACGGGCATCCTTCCACAGGGAGCGCCCCTCCACCACCTCTACTTTTTGCGCGAACGCCTCGACGGCATCCCGTTTTTCAGTTGAAACAACCATGATGAACTCCCGAATTAGTAACGGATCTTGGGATCGATGAAGGCGTAGAGAATATCGACCACAGCGTTAAAGGTGATGGTGAGGGCGCCGACCAGAATGGTCAGACCGAGCACCATGGAGTAATCACGGTTAAGGGCACCGTTGACGAACAGCTGACCGATCCCCGGCAGGCCGAAGATGGTCTCGATCACCACGGAACCTGTGATGATGCCGACAAAAGCCGGGCCCAGATAGGAGACCACCGGCAGCATGGCCGGACGCAGCGCGTGTTTCAGGATGATATGGCGCAGCGGCAAGCCCTTGGCACGGGCGGTACGGATAAAGTTGGAGTTCATGGTCTCGATCATGCTGCCCCGCATGATCCGCGAGATAGCGGAGATGTAGTACATCATCATGCCGAACACAGGCAGCACCATAAACTGGATGCCACCACCCTGCCAGCCACCGGCAGGGAACCAGCCCAGATGAATACTGAAAAACAGCACCAGCAAGGGCGCCAGCACAAAGCCCGGGATCACCACCCCGGCCATGGCCGACGACATCAGCAGATAGTCGATAATGGTGTTCTGTTTCAGTGCCGCTATGGTGCCGAAGGTGACCCCCAGCAACACGGCGAAGAAGAAGGCCGTGGTCCCGATCTTGGCGGAGACAGGCAACGCCTGACTCACCAAATCATTGACGGTGAAATCCTTGTATTTGAAAGAGGGCCCCAAATCACCCTGTACCAGGTTGCCCAGGTAAGTGAGATATTGCATGCCGATCGGCTTGTCGAGGCCGTATTTGGCTTCGATGTTGGCCATTACTTCGGGGGGGAGTGAACGTTCGCTGGTAAAGGGGTTACCCGGGGCGAAACGCATCATGAAGAAAGAGACGGTGATCAAGACCAGCAGAGTCGGGATCGCTTCCAATAGCCGTTTAAAAATGAATTTCAACATAGACATTTCCTGTCCTGTACTGCTTCCAAAAGGTCGCGGTTGTAATAAAGGCCCGCCGTCTGGCGGGCCCTGCTTGTTATGCGACTTGTTGCTTTAAATCAGTGAGCAATGATGTACATATCTTTGCTGTAGAGGTTATCCAGCGGGTTGCTTGGGTAACCCCCAACATAAGCTTTGACCATCCGAGGTTGAACATATTGGTATATCGGGATGATCGGCATGTCCTTGGCCAGGATCTCTTCCGCCTGGACATAGAGCTTGTTGCGAGCGTCCGCATCAACCTGATCACGAGAATCAGTCATCAACTTGTCAAACACCGGATTGGAGTACTTGCCATCGTTGTTGCCGTGAGTGGTCTGCATCAGATCCAGCATGGATGAGGCTTCATTGTAGTCGGCGCTCCAGCCGGCACGACCCACGTCAAACTGTCCCTGCTTCTTGGTTTCGAGGTAAGTTTTCCACTCCTGGTTCACCAAGCTGACCTCTGCACCCAGTTTTTTCCACATGGAGGCAACGGCCACAGCTACTTTCTTGTGGTTGTCATCGGTGTTGTAGAGCAGCTCGAACTTCAGCGGCTTGCTGGCATCGAAACCTGCCTCTTCAAGCAGCGCCTTGGCCTTGGCGTCACGTTCAGCCTGGGTCATTTTTGACCACTCCGGAGCAACCGGTTTAAAACCATCAACATAGTCAGGCGTCAACCCATATGCGGGTTTTTGCCCTTGTCCCATGACTTTATCTGCAATCACGTCACGATTGACAGCATAAGAGAGAGCAGTTCGCACTCGCACGTCATCAAACGGCTTTTTCTTGATGTTGAACTGGTAGTAATAAGTAGAAACCAGACCTTCAACCTTCAGATCCGCGGGATAATCTTTCTTCAACTGCTTAAAGCGTTCGATCGGCACATTCCATGTCATGTCGATCTCACCAGCCAAAAAGCGATTTAGCTCCGCGTTGGTGGACTGGATCGGAAGATAGGTAACCTTGTTGATCACCGTTTTCGCATCATTCCAATAGTTTTTATTACGCTCCAAACCAATTCGCTCATTAACAACCCACTCCTTCAATACGTAGGCACCATTACCTACCATATTGCCCGGCTGGGTCCATTTTTCACCATACTTCTCGATCACCTTCTTCGGTACCGGATAAGTGGTGGTATGAGAGAGCATGGTTACGAAATAAGGGATGGCCTTCTCGAGCTGAACTTCGAAGGTGTAGTCGTCGGTCGCCTTCACACCCAGCGTATCAGCCGGCTTCTTGCCAGCAATGATCTCTGTAGCATTGGCAATAGTTGGCATCTCCAGATACCAGGAGTAAGGAGAGGCTGTCTTGGGGTCAACTGCACGTTGGAAAGCATATACAAAGTCATGTGCGGTGACCGGTTCACCGTTGGACCACTTGGCATCTTTGCGCAGGTGGAAGACGTAGTGCTTGTTATCCTTGGTTTCCCAAGACTCTGCGACACCAGGAACAACTTCCCCTTTCGAACCGGATGTCACGAGACCTTCAAACAGGTCGCGCAAAATTGCAGACTCAGGCGTTCCTTCAACTTTCTGTGGGTCCAAGGTCGCAGGCTCGGAACCGTTGCCTTTTACCAACTGCTGGACATCCGCCAGCTTGGTTCCCGCTGGGACATCGGCAGCCTGAGCCACATTGACGCCACCAAACAGTGCAGCCATCAGCAATGTGTTAATCATTGTTTTTTTATGAGTCATTTCCCTACTCCAACAAGAACATTCCATGCGTTTTTTAAAGTGACGGTGATAAAACCCGCTCCCAGCATAATTCCCTGCCAATTCTGATAATGCAACAGATATTGTTAGGGTAACTGTCATTTCCTGGTTAAAAAATCAGCTAATGTGCGTTTTTTCAGTATTAAAACACCAGCAACTCGCTCATTTTTCACACAAACGACCGATTCTAGAAAAGACAGGGTAAAAAGCAACCAATAAAAAGCCGGTCACGAGGACCGGCTTTCATAAAGTGGAGCTGGCTCACATCAGACTGGGGAAAACGCCCTTGATACCGGCCACCATGATCTCGATACCCAGCGACATCATGATAAGGCCCATGATACGGGTCACCACGTTGATACCGGTGTTACCCATGATCTTGAACAGCAGCGGTGCGGCGCGGAAGATAAGCCAGGAGCAGAAGGAGAAGACCACGACAACCACTGACATGCCAAGCAGTTGCTGCCAGTGGCTCTGGCTGGCATAGACAATCACCGAGGAAATGGCACCGGGGCCTGCCATCAATGGAAGTGCCAGCGGAACCACGGCGATAGACTCGCGCACCGCCAGTTCACCCTTCTCCTGTTTGTTGTGCTTCACCTCGCCCAGCTTGCCCTGCAGCATTGACCAGGCAATCAGGGTAATCAGCGACCCACCGGCGATCCGGAACGACGCCAGCGAAATACCAAACCCATCGAGGATCAGTTGCCCCATATACATGGAGACCAGCAAGATCACCATCACCGCGATATTGGCGGTGGTGTTGGTTTTCATCCGCTCGGCCTGGGTATGGTGGCTGGTCAGGCTGACAAAGACTGGCAGCAGACCAAGCGGGTTAATGATTGCGAACAAACCGACAAAAAACTTCAGATACAACGAGACGTCAATTGCTGCCATAGGCGCCTTCCAATAGAGTTTCGGGCCCAGCGGGCCAGTCCATTAATTTCGTGCGTAAATTTACATCATAGCCAGAGCGGGCACCAATCAAATAATCTCACCATTTTGAGGGTTTTTTAGTTAGTTCATCTAATGCATCCACGCTAACTGGCATAAACCGATGCCAAAAGCCCTTTCTACCGCCCGACACGCGTTAGAAAAGTGAGTGCAAGTCTACTTAATCATGACCAGAGAGTCCGACGGTGACTGACCGAATGACCAAGCGACTCGAGAGAATCCAAGCTTTGCCTTTCCACTATTTCAGGCTATGCATCACTTCACTGACTCGGCAAGAGAGCCACAATGCAAAAACCGGGAAAGCGGGCAGAAATGGCGTCCTCGGGGAATAAAGCGGATTAGTCATGGATTAAAACAACAATCATTCTCGCAACAAATGCAGAAATAAAGCGCGTTTGCCGATGATTTTGAAACCTATCTACTCATATTTACTAACTAATAGCGCCAAATTGGTGCTGCAACCAGATGAAGAGGAATAATTAACCGCTTGATAAATGTGGTTTATTGCCCTGCATTAACAGGCCTCTTACCTTTCCCTTTGGTGTACATTTCGATAACATCGGTCAAACAAGGATTGTGAAAGAAAATTTCTTTTGTTCTTTTGTTACACATGATCCAGATCAAGTTTTTCTGAGTCGGCCCCGCTCTATAATCGACTCAGAAAGCGATTTAGTAAGGCATGTAAAAACCGTGTTGCAACCATACCGTCTTGACAGGGCGACTATAATTGCCGGGCATTGCCAACGTCTTACTAAACAGTTTTCAAATAATCAGGAGATAAACATGGCAGTAACCAATTTGGCTGAACTGGATGCACTGGTCGCCCGCGTTAAGGAAGCACAGCGTGAATTCGCCAGCTTCTCTCAAGAGCAGGTAGACAAGATCTTCCGTGCCGCCGCCCTGGCCGCCAACAACGCCCGTATCCCCCTGGCCCAGATGGCCGTGGAAGAATCCGGTATGGGTATCATCGAAGACAAGGTTATCAAGAACCACTTCGCCTCCGAATACATCTACAACAAGTACAAAGACGAGAAGACCTGCGGCATTCTGAGCGAAGATGATCAGATGGGTACCATCACCATCGCCGAGCCGGTAGGTATCATCTGTGGTATCGTTCCGACCACCAACCCGACCTCTACTGCGATCTTCAAATCCATGATCGCGCTCAAGACCCGCAACGCCATTATCTTCTCCCCGCACCCCCGTGCCAAAAACTCCACCAATACCGCTGCCAAGCTGGTACTGGATGCCGCTGTTGCCGCTGGTGCACCGAAAGACATCATCGGCTGGATCGACCAACCGTCCGTTGAGCTCTCCAACGCCCTGATGAAGCATGAAGACATCAACCTGATCCTGGCCACCGGTGGCCCGGGCATGGTGAAAGCAGCCTACTCTTCCGGTAAGCCTGCTATCGGTGTGGGTGCCGGTAACGTGCCCATCGTTATCGACGAAACCGCCGACGTGAAGCGTGCCGTTGCCTCCATCCTGATGTCCAAGACTTTCGATAACGGTGTGGTCTGTGCTTCCGAGCAGGCAGTCATCGTTGTTGATGCCATCTACGACCAGGTTAAAGAGCGCTTTGCATCCCACAAGGGCCACGTGCTCTCCAAAGAAGATGCTGACAAGGTACGTAAAGTCATCCTGATCAACGGTGCTCTGAACGCCAACATCGTTGGCCAGCCAGCCACCAAGATTGCCGAGATGGCAGGCGTGACTGTACCGGCTGATACCAAGATCCTGATTGGTGAAGGCGTCAAGCTGTGTGCAGAAGATGAGTTTGCTCACGAGAAATTGTCCCCGCTGCTCGGTATGTTCCGTGCAAGCAGCTTCGAAAACGCCGTTGATATGGCCTGTGACATGGTCAACATCGGTGGTATCGGCCACACCTCAGGTCTGTACACCGACCAGGACCGCAACGCTGACCGCATCAAGTACTTCGGCGACAAGATGAAGACCGCGCGTATCCTGATCAACACTCCGTCTACCCAAGGCGGTATCGGTGACCTGTACAACTTCGCAATGGCACCGTCCCTGACTCTGGGTTGCGGCTCCTGGAGCGGTAACTCCATCTCCGAAAACGTGGGTCCGAAGCACCTGATCAACAAGAAGACAGTCGCAAAACGGGCAGAAAACATGCTGTGGCACAAACTTCCGAAATCCATCTACTTCCGTCGTGGTTCCCTGCCGATCGCTCTGAGCGACCTGGAAGGTAAAAAACGTGCCATGGTCGTGACCGACCGCTTCCTGTTCAACAACGGCTACGCCGATGAACTGGTCAGCCTGCTGAAAGCACAGAATATGGAAGTGGAAGTGTTCTACGAAGTAGAAGCTGACCCGACCCTGGCTGTGGTTCGCAAGGGTGCCGAGATGGCCAACTCCTTCAAACCGGACGTTATCCTGGCGCTGGGCGGTGGTTCACCGATGGATGCTGCCAAGATCATGTGGGTGATGTACGAACACCCGAACACCGCGTTCGAAGATCTGGCCATGCGCTTCATGGACATCCGCAAGCGTATCTACAAGTTCCCGAAAATGGGCGTGAAGGCCGAACTGGTCTGTATCACCACCACTTCCGGTACCGGCTCTGAAGTCACTCCGTTTGCGGTAGTAACCGATGAAGTGTCTGGTCAGAAGTATCCGCTGGCTGACTACGAGCTGACCCCGAACATGGCCATCGTTGATGCCAACCTGGTCATGGGCATGCCGAAGTCCCTGTGTGCATTCGGTGGTATCGATGCCGTGACTCACGCCATGGAAGCCTATGTTTCCGTACTGGCTAACGAGTACTCCGACGGCCAGGCGCTGCAAGCCCTGAAAATGCTGAAAGAGTATCTGCCGTCCAGCTACCAGAACGGTGCCAACGACCCGATCGCTCGCGAGAAGGTGCACAATGCTGCCACTATCGCCGGTATCGCGTTCGCCAACGCCTTCTTGGGTGTGTGCCACTCCATGGCTCACAAACTGGGTGCCGAGTTCCACATTCCGCACGGTCTGGCTAACGCCCTGCTGATCAGCAACGTCATCCGCTACAACGCGAACGACAACCCGACCAAGCAGACTGCGTTCTCCCAGTACGACCGCCCGCAGGCTCGTCGTCGTTACGCCGAAGTCGCTGACCACCTGGGTCTGACTGCTGCCGGTGACCGCACCGCAGCCAAGATCGAGAAGCTGCTGACCTGGCTGGACGAGTTGAAGGCTACCCTGGGTATCCCGGCCTCTATCCGCGAAGCTGGCGTGACTGAAGCTGACTTCCTGGCCAAGGTTGACCAGCTGGCTATCGAAGCTTTCGATGACCAGTGCACTGGCGCCAACCCGCGCTACCCGCTGATCAGCGAGCTGAAGCAGGTTCTGCTGGACTCCTACTACGGTCGTCCGTTCACCGAAGCCGCTCCGGTAACTGCTGCCCCGGTTGAAGCCAAGGTTGAAGGCAAGAAGAAATCCAAGGCCTGATAATCAGTCCTGAAATAACAAGCCCGCGCACTGCGCGGGCTTTTTTTTATCTGCCACTTATTCACTGCTCTCCTCTCTCCAACCGATTGCGCTAGTGCAGCACCTATCTTCCGGACCAACCAACCAACCAACCAACCAACCAACCAACCAACCAACCAACCAACCAACCAACCAACCAACCAACCAACCAACTCGTCCCAGCCAATCCGCTATCGATATCCCAACCTGTGACTCTGTATTGATGGGCCACCTGTGATAACAAGAGCACGTCCCATCACCTCCTCCCCCTACCCGCAACGCAATTACCCTGACGGGCAGATGCGAGCACTGAACCCCATCTATAGAGCTAAAGGAGTGATAAACAGGATAAGCGGAGCCTCGCTAGCGCAACGCAGCAGAACTGCCGACTGGCGTACGTGCAGGGCCAACCGACTGGCAGGGACAGATCAATGATAATTCGCAGAGAAAGCGGGAAAGATTGTCAGGGAAGAGAGTTGTTGCACCGGGTGCTCAACCGACACATCAGCAGTTGCCACGATGCAAAGATAAAAAAATGGCAGCCATCAGGCTGCCATCGGGAGAGCACAATTCAGCGATCAGAGGGTCGCAGCGACTTCATCGGAGATGGAGCCGTTGTGATACACCTCTTGCACGTCGTCCAGATCTTCCAGCATGTCGATCAGACGCATCAGCTTGGGCGCGGTCTCGGCATCCAGCTCCGCTTCGGTGGAGGGGATCATGGTCACTTCGGCGCTCTGGGCCTTGAAGCCGGCAGCTTCCAGACCATCCAGCACGGTACCGAAGTCGTTCGGGGTGGTGTACACCTCGATGGTGCCATCCTCTTCGGTGACCACGTCATCGGCGCCCGCTTCCAGCGCGGCATCCATCAGGGCATCTTCGTCTACGCCCACGAAAGTCAGCAGACCTTTCTTGCTGAACAGATAGGCAACGGAGCCGTCGGTCCCCAGGTTGCCACCGCACTTGCTGAAGGCGTGACGCACTTCGGCTACGGTACGGTTACGGTTATCGGTCAGGCACTCTACCATCACGGCAGAGCCAGCCGGGCCGTAACCTTCGTATACGATGGTCTCGAGCTGTTCGCCATCGCCACCACCAGCGCCACGCTGAATGGCACGGTTGATGGTGTCGCGGGTCATGTTATTGGTCAGGGCGGCAGTCACCGCAGCACGCAGACGCGGGTTGTTGGCCGGATCGGCATCACCCAGACGCGCGGAGGTAGTGATTTCGCGGATCAGTTTGGTGAAGATCTTGCCACGCTTGGCGTCCTGAGCGGCCTTGCGGTGTTTGATGTTGGCCCATTTACTGTGACCTGCCATAGAGACTCTCCGTTATTTTTTAAATGTCAGTAACACTGATCATGACTAACCCAAGGGAAACACAGAGGCCGCACGGCGGCGGCCTCCGGTGCCGGTATCGGCTTACTCGTCGCCCTTGACGGTGGTTGCAATCGCCAGCTCACCCAGTTGGGCGGCATTGGCAAGGCTGGGGGCGTCTGTCATCAGACAGGCGGCCGCGGTCGTTTTCGGGAAGGCGATGACGTCCCGAATGTTTTCGGTGCCGGTCAGCAGCATGCTGAGACGGTCCAGACCGAAGGCCAGACCGGCGTGCGGCGGGGTACCGTACTTCAGGGCATCCAGCAGGAAGCCGAACTTCAGGCGCTGCTCGGCCGGGGTGATACCCAGGATGTCGAACACGGTGGACTGCATCTCGCTGTTGTGGATACGGACAGAGCCACCACCCACTTCGTAGCCGTTGATCACCATGTCGTAGGCGTTGGCGTAAGCACCCACAGGGTTGGCTTTCAGCTCGGCCGGGCTCATGTTGCTCGGCGCGGTGAACGGGTGGTGCATGGCGGCCAGACCACCTTCACCATCTTCCTCGAACATCGGGAAGTCGATGACCCACAGCGGTTTCCAGCTGTTCTCCAGCAGGCCCAGATCGCGACCCACTTTCAGACGCAGGGCGCCCATGGCATCGCAAACCACTTTCTTGCTGTCAGCGCCAAAGAAGATGATGTCGCCGTCGGCTGCGCCGGTACGGGCCAGGATCTCGCGCACGATGGCGTCAGAGAGGAACTTGGCAACCGGAGACTGCACGCCTTCGATACCATTGGCCGCTTCATTGACCTTCATCCAGGCCAGGCCCTTGGCACCGTAGATGCCGACAAACTTGGTGTATTCGTCGATCTGCTTGCGAGAGAGCTCGGCACCGCCCGGGACTTTCAGGGCAGCCACACGGCCTTTCGGATCGTTGGCGGGGCCCGCGAACACGGCGAACTCGACAGTAGTCAGCAGATCAGCCACATCAACCAGCTCCATTGGCAGACGCAGGTCCGGCTTGTCGGAGCCGTAGCGACGCATGGCTTCGTCGAAGGTCATGATCGGGAAGTCGCCCAGATCCACGTTCAGGATGTGCAGCCACAGTTTGCGGATCATCTCTTCCATCACTTCACGCACCTGCGGCGCGGTCATGAAGGAGGTCTCCACGTCGATCTGGGTGAATTCCGGCTGGCGGTCGGCACGCAGGTCTTCGTCACGGAAGCACTTGACGATCTGGTAGTAGCGATCGAAGCCGGACATCATCAGCAACTGCTTGAACAGCTGGGGTGATTGCGGCAGAGCGTAGAACTTGCCCTTGTGCACGCGGCTCGGCACCAGATAGTCACGGGCACCTTCCGGGGTGGCCTTGGTCAGCATCGGGGTCTCGATATCGAGGAAGCCGTGCTCGTCCATGAAGCGGCGTACGAAGGCGCTGGCCTTGGCACGGGTCTTCAGGTACTTGGCCATCTCGGGACGACGCAG
>NZ_JAAKNE010000115.1:0-14055 GCF_049170755.1 Aeromonas sp. 604176 | reverse complement strand
TTGTTCTTGCGCAGCTTGAACTCGAGGAAGATGTCCGGCTTGCCGGCCTCTTTCACGCTGACGTTGACGGCGGTGATATTGCCGCTGGGAGCCTTGCCCGGCTCGACCTTGACGGTCTGCTTGTCAAAATGGGCCAGCGCATCGGCGTAGGAGCTCACCATGTACTCGGTGAACACCTCGACGAAGGCATTGCGCTGCGCTTCGGTGGTCTCTTTAATCTGGTTGCCAAGCACCTTGTAGGCGGCGAAGCGGTTGTCCACATAGGGCAGCAGCTCTTCGCGGATGATCACCCGCAGGTGATCCGGATTGCTTTTCACCTGGGCCTGATCGGCTTTCAGGCGGGCAAAGGTCTGCTTGGCAGCCTGATCCACCAGCGCATTGGGGTCGGTGGCATCGACAGCGGCCTGGGCAGACAGGGAAAAGAGCATGCTGGTCATCAGGCCCAGCAGCAGGGCGATTTTCTTGAACATGATTACTCCTTCTTGCTGTCTGATTTGCTGTCGGAGGATTGGCTATAGAGGAACTTGCCAATCAGATCTTCCAGCACGATGGCGGATTTGGTGTCTTCAATCAGGTCGCCATCCTTGAGCATCTCGGTGCCCATCTCCTCATCGCTGAAGCCGGGGGCCAGACCGATGTACTGCTCGCCGAGCAGACCGGAGGTGAGGATGGAGAGGGAGCTGGTATCGGCAAACTCGCCAGCGCTCTTTTGCATCATCAGGGTGACTTCGGGCACCTGGGTTTTCGGGTCCAGTACGATGTCGCTGACCCGACCGACCACCACGCCGCCGACCTTGACCGGCGACCGGACTTTCAGGCCGCCGATATTATCGAAATGCGCGCGCAGGGTATAGGTTTCTCCTTCCGGTTTGAAGCTCAAACCGGCCACTTGCAGGGCCAGTGCCAGAATGGCACCGATGCCAGCCAGCATGAAGGTGCCGACCAGGAATTCTACTTTGCTGAACTTCATCTTTACCTTATCCAAACATGACTGCAGTGAGTATAAAATCCAGGCCGAGCACGGCGAGGGATGAGTGGACCACGGTTCGGGTCGTGGCCTGACTGATCCCGGCCGAGGTCGGCTTGGCATCATAGCCGTTAAAGAGCGCAATCCAGGTGACCACCAGGGCGAAAATCAGGCTCTTGATGGCGCCCTGCATGATGTCTTCATGCCAGTCGACGGAGGCCTGCATGGCAGACCAGAAGCCCCCTTCGTCCACGCCGAGCCAGTCCACGCCAACCAGCTTGCCGCCGAAGATGCCGATCAGGCTGAACATAAAGGCCAGCAGCGGCATGCTGATGACGCCAGCCCAGAAGCGGGGGGCAACCACCCGGCGCAGTGGGTCGACCGCCATCATCTCGAGGCTTGAAAGCTGCTCGGTGGCCTTCATCAGGCCGATTTCAGCGGTCAGGGCCGAACCGGCACGGCCGGCAAACAGCAGCGCCGTGACCACAGGCCCCAGCTCCCGCAGCAGGGAGAGGGAGACCAGCGGCCCCAGGCTCTGCTCGGCGCCGAAATCCTTCAATACGTTGTAACCCTGCAGCGAGAGCACCATGCCGATGAACAGGCCGGAGACCAGAATGATGGCCACCGACTGCACACCCACCACATAGAGCTGCTGGACAAGCAGCGGGAAGTGCTTGCGCGGCTCGGGTTTGCCCGCCAGCGCATGGAACAACATGATGGTGGCGCGACCGACGGAGCTGATAAACCGCACTCCGACCCGCCCCAGCTTGCTTATTTGACTTATCAACATCAGAGATCCTGTAGCAGATCGCCTGCCGGAAAATGAAACGGAACAGGACCATCGGGCAATCCTTTGAGGAACTGCTCGACTTCGGGATTGTGCTCCTCGCGCAGCTGATCCGGCGTGCCGTGCGCCACCACCTTGCGATTGGCAATGATGTAGGCGTAATCGGCGATGCTCAGCACCTCTTTCACATCGTGAGTGACGATGACGGAGGTGATGCCGAGGGCATCGTTCAGCTCCTTGATCAGCTTGACCAGCACCGCCATGGTGATGGGGTCCTGCCCGACGAACGGCTCGTCATACATGATGAGGTCAGGATCGAGCGCAATTGCCCGTGCCAGGGCCGCCCGGCGCGCCATGCCGCCGGAGAGCTCGGAGGGCATCAGTTTCGCCGCGCCGCGCAAGCCCACCGCCTGCAGCTTCATCATGACGATGGTGTGGATCAGCTCCTCCGGCAGGCCGGAGTGTTCCCGTAGCGGGAAGGCCACGTTGTCGTAGACCGTCATGCCGGTAAACAGGGCGCCGCTCTGGAACAGCATGCTCATCCGTTTGCGCACTTCATAGAGGCGCGAACGGGAGAGGGTGGGGATATCTTCCCCGTCAAACAGAATGTGACCGGACTCCGGCTTGAGCTGGCCACCGATCAGCCGCAGCAGGGTGGTTTTACCGATGCCGCTCGGGCCCATGACGGCGGTCACCTTGCCACGAGGAATGGTCAGGTTGATCCCGTCATACAACAGCCGATCTCCGTGACTGAAGGTCAGGTCGGAGATGGTGATCAGGTCATTGTTCAAACAATTGTCCATCCGGTGTAAATGAGGTGCGAATTTTATGGGGTAGTCTAGGTCTAAGCAACAGCAAGGAACAACTATTGAACAGGCTGCAAGCCCATTTGCACGACAGTTTTCTGTAACAAAGTGCGTCATCGAGAGCGGGACTTGCCATCCGATTCGCTTATCCGGGCAGACTTTTTTATAATCCCGCAGCTAATTTCGGCCCGGAGCTGTGTCTTTATGTCTGTAAAGCCTGAGAAAGTGTCTGAACTGTTCGATTTTCGTCGCAGTGCCCGCGCGGTGCTGGACACAGAAAAGCAAGCCATTGATGGACTCTATCAGTATCTGAACGACGCCTTCGACAAGGCGTGCGAAATGGTGCTGCGCTGCGGTGGCAAGATAGTGGTCACCGGCATGGGCAAATCGGGCCATATCGGCAGCAAGATCGCCGCCACCCTCGCCAGCACCGGCACACCGGCCTTCTTCCTTCATCCGGGAGAAGCGAGTCACGGCGATCTGGGGATGATCTCCAGTGGCGACCTTATCATCGCTATCTCCAACTCCGGCGAGAGCGACGAAATCCTGGCTCTGCTGCCTGTGCTCAAGCGCCGCGGCATTCCGCTCATCTGTATGACCGGTAATCCCGCCTCTACCATGGCCAAAGAGGCTAATGTGCACCTGTGCATCAAGGTGGAGAAAGAGGCCTGCCCGCTGGGTCTGGCGCCCACCTCCAGCACCACGGCAACCCTGGTGATGGGCGATGCCCTGGCGGTCGCCCTGCTGGAAGCGCGCGGTTTTACCGCCGATGACTTCGCGCTTTCGCACCCGGGCGGTTCCCTTGGCAAGCGTCTTTTGCTGCGGGTTGGCGACCTGATGCACAGCGGTGAGCTGTTGCCCCGAGTAGGGATAGATGCCACCATCAGCCAGGCGCTGCTGGAAGTGAGCCGCAAAGGACTCGGTATGACGGCTGTGGTCGATGGCAATGGCCTGCTGGCCGGGCTCTTTACCGATGGCGACCTGCGCCGCATTCTTGACCAGCAGATCGATATCCATCACACCCCCATCAGCCGTGTGATGACGGCCAACTGTGTTACCGTAGGCCCAGAGATGATGGCTGCAGAAGCCGTCAAGCTGATGGAAACGAGAAAAATCAACGGATTACTGGTGGTGGATGGTGACAAGCGCCCGCTCGGCGCCTTCAACATGCACGACCTGCTGAAAGCCGGAGTAATTTGATGCAAAACGTACCGACCCTCTATGGTCCGGTGACGCGCAGCCAGTTCGACAAGGCGGCGCAAATCCGCCTGCTGGTGTGCGATGTGGACGGGGTGCTCTCCAACGGCCTCATCTACATGGGAAACAACGGCGAAGAGCTGAAAACCTTCTGCACCCGTGATGGTGCGGGCATGCGAGCACTGCTCAATGCCGGGATCGAGATCGCCATCATCACAGGGCGCAACTCCCGTATCGTCAGCGATCGGATGAAAAGCCTGGGTGTGGCTCATGTGGTGCAGGGGGCTGATAAAAAGCTGCCTCACTTCGAAGCGCTGCTGGCCAAGCTGGGGCTGACTGCTGAACAGGCCGCCTATATGGGCGATGACACCATCGATCTGCCGGTGATGGCCGCCTGCGGCCTGGGTATCGCGGTGGCCGATGCCCATCCGCTGGTGCTGAGTCGTGCCGATATGGTGACCCGGCTTGGCGGTGGCATGGGCGCGGTGCGCGAGGTGTGTGACCTCATTTTGCAGGCGCAGGGCCACGACGATTATCAGCCCGAGGCCTCGGTATGAGCAGACAGACCCTGTTGTTTGCCCTGCTGTTTCTGGTCGCGCTGGTTGCCTGGCAGTTGGGCAAGGTTGAGCTGGTGCCGGAGAGCGCCGTCAAAATCGAAAACTATCAGCCGGATTTTGTCGCCAAAGATCTGGTGACCACCCGTTTTGATATCAACGGCAAGCGCACCGAGCGGCTGGAGTCGACCTACGCCGAGTATTATCAAATCCTCGAGCAGGCCACTTTCGACAAGCCGGTGGTCTACATGTATGACGATCAGGGTGCCGCCGAGTGGAAGGTGACCGCCGAAACCGGCGTGCTCAACACCGGCGACAACGTCATCCTGCGGGACAAGGTGCATCTGGATGGTCTGCTGCCCACCTCTTTCATCTCCACACTGGATACCCCCTATCTGGAGCTGGATCTGGTGACACAGGATGTGCGCAGCAACCGAGAAGTGAACATTCTGGGTCGGGATTTCCAGACCCAAGGGGTTGGCCTCAAGGGCCATCTGGACCGCAAATATTTTGAGTTACTGGATCAAGGCCATGCCATCTATTTCAATGAAAAACGCTAATCTGGCCCTCGCAGCCCTGTTGTTGTGTGGTGCGGTGACTGCCAAAGAGTCCGACTTTGCCGAGAAGGTCTACGTCGATGCCGTCAAACAGGTGGCCGAGATGCAGGACAACCGCATCACCTTCGAAGAGGATGTGACCATCAATCAGGGCACCATCCGGATCAAGGCTGACAAGGTGGTAGTGACCCGTTCCGGCGAGAAAGGGGCCGAGGTGATGACTGCCTACGGCAAGCCCGCCACCTTCTTCCAGATCCTGGATAACGGCAAGCCGGTCAATGCCCACGGCAACACTATCCGCTACGAGCTGAAGAACCGGCTGGTGACCATCACCGGCAACGGTCAGCTCAAGCAGGAAGATAGCCAGGTCAATGGCGATCTGATCCGCTACGACATCGTCAAACAGAAGATGATCGCCGAGAGCAAGAGCCCGAGCCAGCGGGTCAAAACCGTATTCCTGCCTGATCAGGTAGAGAATTTCGACAAGCCCGCCGACCAGAAGAAGCAGGGAAAATAAGCCATGGCAGTGTTAAAAGCAGTGGGCCTGCAGAAGAGCTACAAGCGCCGCATGGTGGTGAGTGACGTCAGCCTTGAAGTGGGCACCGGCCAGATTGTCGGCCTGCTCGGCCCCAACGGGGCGGGCAAGACCACCTCCTTCTACATGATCGTGGGGCTGGTGCAGCGCGATGCCGGTCTCATCACCATCGACGATCAGGACATCAGCCTGCAGCCCATGCATGTGCGGGCGCGCAATGGCATCGGTTACCTGCCGCAGGAGGCCTCCATCTTCCGTCGCCTGTCGGTGTTCGACAACCTGATGGGGGTGATGCAGACCCGCAAGGGGTTGAGTCGCGAGGAGCGTGAGGACAAGGTTCAGCAACTGCTGGAAGAGTTCAATATCACCCACATTCGCGACAACCTGGGTCAGAGCCTCTCCGGCGGTGAGCGCCGTCGGGTAGAGATCGCCCGTGCGCTGGCGGCCGAGCCGCGTTTTATTCTGCTGGATGAACCCTTTGCAGGGGTTGACCCGATTTCTGTGATAGACATCAAGAAGATCATTCAGCATCTGAAAGATAGAGGCCTTGGCGTCTTGATTACCGACCACAACGTCAGAGAGACTCTGGACGTATGTGAGAAGGCCTATATCGTCAGCCACGGCAAGATGATTGCCGAAGGTGCACCGGCTGACATCCTTGCCGATGAGCAGGTCAAGCGCGTCTATTTGGGCGATCAATTCAGTCTATAGTAAGGGGGCATGCCTTCATTTCCTTTGACGAGTGCCTCGCTGAACATAAGGATATCCCGACGTAGATGAAGCCGACATTACAGTTGCGTCTCGGTCAGTCCCTGACCATGACGCCGCAATTACAACAAGCGATTCGTCTGCTCCAGCTCTCCACTCTGGAACTTCAGCAGGAAATTCAGCAAGCGCTCGAAAACAACCCTCTGCTGGAGCAGGAAGAGAGCGAGGCGCAAGAGACCAGTCCGGAAGCGCCGGTCGATGCCAGCCAGCTGGATTCCAGCGATGCCATGGCTCAGGAGCAGATGCCGGACGAGTTGCCGGTGGATACCACCTGGGACGAGGTTTACTCTGCCGGCACCGCCCAAAGCGCGGGCCCCATCCACGATGGGGAAGATAGCGTCTATCAGGGTGAAACTACCGAAAACCTGCAGGATTATCTGCTGTGGCAGATGCGGCTCACACCTTTCAGCGATGTGGATGCCGCCATCGCGCTTGCCATCATCGATGCCATCGACGAATCCGGTTATCTGACCGTTGCGCTGGAGGATATCCAGGCTGCCGTCACCAGCGATGACGTAGAGGTGGAACTCGATGAGGTCGAGGCGGTACTCAAGCGGGTGCAGCACTTCGATCCGGTCGGCATTGCTGCCCGTTCTGTGCAGGAGTGTTTGCTGATCCAGCTGGATCAGTATGACCCGCAGACCCCCTGGCTCAACGAGGCAAAAGAGGTGATCCTCGAGCACATGGAGCTGCTCGGCAACCGGGATTACCGCACCCTCGCCCGCAAGACAAAACTCAAGGAGAGCGACCTCAAGGAGGTGCTGGATCTGATCCAGCTGCTGGAGCCGCGCCCCGGCAATGGCATCATCCAGAGCGACTCCCAGTACGTGATCCCCGACGTCTCCGTGGTCAAGAAGGGTAGCAAGTGGGTGGTCGAGCTCAATCCCGACTCCGCCCCCCGCATTCGGGTCAACGAGACCTATGCCGCCATGGCCCGCAACGCCCGCAGCAGCACCGACACCCAGTTTATCCGCTCCCATTTGCAGGAAGCCAAGTGGTTCATCAAGAGCCTGGAAAGTCGCAATGACACCCTGCTGAAAGTGGCCAGTTGCATTGTCGAGCAGCAACAGGGCTTTTTCGAGTATGGTGAAGAGGCGATGAAGCCGATGGTGCTCAATGACATCGCCGAAGCGGTAGAGATGCATGAGTCGACCATCTCCCGGGTGACGACCCAGAAGTACATGCATACCCCCCGTGGTATCTTCGAATTGAAGTTTTTTTTCTCCAGCCATGTGAACACCGAAGGAGGAGGAGAGTGCTCATCGACCGCAATTCGCGCGCTCATCAAGAAGCTGGTCACGGCAGAGAATCCTGCCAAGCCGTTAAGTGATAGCAAGATCGCGGATTTGCTGGCCGAACAGGGTATTATGGTGGCGAGACGCACGATCGCTAAGTATCGCGAATCCTTGTTTATCCCACCTTCCAATCAGCGCAAACGCCTGGTTTAGGCAAACAAAAGGATGATGTTATGCAAATTAACCTGACCGGACACCATGTCGAGATCACCGAAGCTCTGCGTGATTATGTGAATAACAAATTTGCCAAACTCGAGCGTCACTTCGACCACATCAACAATGTTCATGTGGTGCTTAGCGTGGAAAAACTGAACCAGATAGCGGAAGCCAAATTGCACGTCAGCGGTGGCGAAGTGTTTGCCAACTCTGAACATGCCGATATGTATGCTGCGATAGACACCTTGCTCGACAAGCTGGACAGGCAGATCATCAAGCACAAAGATAAGTTAAATAAAAAATAACCATGCAACTTGAACACATACTGAGTCGGGACTGCACCAAGAGTGCAGTCCCTTGTACCAGCAAGAAACGCGCCCTCGAAATCATCAGCGAGCTGGCCGCCGAACGCCTTGGCACCTCCCGTCAGGCGCTGTTTGAATGCTTGCTGGCCCGCGAAAAAATGGGTAGTACCGGGATCGGTGCCGGTATTGCGATCCCCCACGGTCGCATTGACGATGAATTCCCGCCAACCGCGATCCTGATGACCTTTGCCGACCCTATTCCTTTCGACTCCATCGACAATCAACCGGTTGACCTGCTGTTTGCCTTGCTGGTGCCGGAAAGCGAGTGCAAGCAGCATCTCAAGACCCTTTCTCTGATGGCTTCCAAGCTGGGTGACAAGGCGGTTTGCCGCCAGTTGCGTCAGGCAACCAGCGACGAAGAGCTCTATCAGATCATGACCTCGGCCTGACAGCAGGCCAAGGATGAGACACCCGTTTTGGCGTGAGGGAACAAGATGCAGTTAATCGTGGTAAGTGGACGTTCGGGCTCCGGTAAAACGGTAGCCCTGCGAGTGCTGGAAGATCTGGGTTACTACTGTGTGGACAACCTGCCGGTCAATCTGCTGCCCCAGCTGATTGTCTCGGTGGAGAGCCAGTACGACAAGCTGGCGGTCAGTATCGATGTGCGCAACCTGCCGAGCGATCCGGAGAAACTGGAAAATCTGCTCGCTCAGGTGCGCAATGAGGGGCGGGTTGAGTTCTCCAGCTTCTTCTTCGACGCCGACAACGGCACCCTGCTCAAGCGCTATGGCGAGAGCCGCCGCTTGCACCCCCTCTCACGCAACAAGCTGTCGCTGGATGAGGCGATTCGGGAGGAGACCCACCTGCTGGCGCCCATCTCCTCGACCGCTGACCTGCGTATCGATACCACCACCCTCAGCATTCACGACCTGAGCGAGCTCATTAAGACCCGGGTGCTTGGGAAGAAAGAGAACGAGCTGGTGCTGGTGTTCGAGTCGTTCGGCTTCAAGTACGGCATTCCCAAGGATGCCGACTTCGTGTTCGATGCCCGCTTCCTGCCTAACCCGCACTGGATCCCCGAGCTCAAGCCGTTCACCGGCAAGGATGAGCCGGTTGCCAACTACCTCTCGGCGCAGGCCGATGTGATGCTGTTTACCCAGCAGATCGAAAACATGCTGGTGACATGGTTGCCCCATCTGGAGCGTAACAATCGCAGCTACCTCACTGTCGGCATCGGTTGCACCGGCGGTCAGCACCGCTCGGTCTTTATTGCAGAGCGGCTGGCCAGTGCATTTCGTTTGCTCGGCAAGAACGTGCAGATCCGCCACCGCACTCTCGACAAGAGTGCTCCCCAATCCTGACGGACCAATAGGACGACCCGATGACTGTTTCCGCCTCGGTTGAAGTGAAAAACAAGCTGGGTATTCATGCCAGACCAGCCATGATGCTGTTCGAGCTGGTGCAGGGTTTCGATGCTCACGTGCTGCTGCGCAATGAAGATGGTGTGGAGGCCGATGCTGACAGCATCATCGGCCTGCTGATGCTGGATTCGGCGCAAGGGCGGCAGGTGGAAGTACAGGTTGAGGGCCCCGAAGAGGTCGAGGCCCTGGCCGCCGTGGTGGAGCTGTTCACCTCTGGCTTTAATGAGGAGTAGTCACTCCTCGTTCTTCTTCTATTCCTTTCACTTGTATTCGGTCGCGCTATTGCGGCATGACATGGCTGACTATGTAGTTCCATGGAGAAATGAGAGTTAGGCGCAGCCTAACAGGCTGCAGGCTGATGCAATAGACCTTTGCCGCGTTAGCTGGCCGATGAGACATTGCTGACTCCAGCCCGGTTCTGATAGCGCACATCCTCTTCAATGGTGACCACCACTTCCAGCGGCTTGCCGGAGCGTAACACCGATATGGTCAGCTTGGTGCCGGGGCGGCTCTCGGCGATCTTGTCCAAGGCGGCT
This sequence comes from Aeromonas sp. 604176, assembly GCF_049170755.1. Classification (NCBI taxonomy): domain Bacteria; kingdom Pseudomonadati; phylum Pseudomonadota; class Gammaproteobacteria; order Aeromonadales; family Aeromonadaceae; genus Aeromonas; species Aeromonas sp. 604176. The sequence goes on along the minus strand of NZ_JAAKNE010000115.1, from coordinate 4,171 downwards.
CTGGGACCGCTGATGGCTTCGCCGTTGATCTTGAGCAGCACATCCCCTCGTTGCAGACCGCCTTTGGCTGCTGGACCGTAGGGATCCAGACTCTTCACTACCAGACCACGCAGATCGCCGAGATTCATCATCCGCGCGATTATCGGGTTGATCTCGACGCTGGATATCCCAAGGTAGCCGCGAATGACCCTGCCATTGGTGATCAGCTCATCCATGATCCGCTTCGCCAGCCGGTAGGGGATGGCAAAGCTGATGCCGTAGCTCTCCTGATTGCCGTTGAGGTGATAAGTGGCGGTGTTGATGCCCACCAGATCGCCACGGCCGTTGACCAGCGCGCCACCCGAGTTGCCCTCGTTGATGGCGGCATCGGTCTGCAGCAGATCCTGCCGGCCATTGCTGTCCGGCCCCATGCTGGAGAGACCGGTGCGGCCAGTCGCGCTGATGATGCCCTGGGTGATGGTCTGGCCGACGTTGTAGGGATTGCCGATGGCGAGTACTACATCGCCCACTTCTGGCAACCGCTCCGGATCTTGCGGGATTACCGGCAGGTTATCTGACTCGATATAGAGCACGGCAAGGTCGGTAAGCGGGTCTGTGCCGACCAGCTCGGCACTGAAAACCCGGCCATCCTGCAGGGCTACGATGATCTGGTCGGCGTCAGCGATGACGTGGTAGTTGGTCAGCACGTAGCCGCGCTGGGTCATGATGACGCCGGAGCCCAGTCCTTGTGGACGCAGTTCTCCCTGATTGCCCTGGTTAGGAGCAAAGCTGCGGGTGTAGATGTTGACGACGGCGGGGCCGGCCCGATGAGCGGCATAGGAGAAACTCAGTTCTCGGGCATTGGTGATGAGCCCCGGGAGTTGGGCGCCACCGCGAAAATTGGGAAACAGCAGCAACAGCAGCGCCGCGACGGTCAAACCGAAACCGACAGACTTGCCCAAGTAACTGACTAAAGGGAAAATTTTCATGTCATTCTCATCCGTACAGGCTGCGGGCAGAGAATAACACTATCGATGGATAAAAATCACCCGCGGCGAAGGCCGCGGGTGATAGAGAGGTTGTTGAACCATCAGGGGGTTAGCGGATCACCAGATAGAGCGAGGAGTCGCCGCGCTGGATATTGAGCGCCAGTACGTCAGGCTTGTTCTTGAGCGCCTTGCTCAGCTCGCCCAACGTGTTGATGCGCAGACGGTTGACCCCGATGATGATGTCCCCCTTCTGCAGGCCGGAAGCTGCTGCCGGAGAACGGGGATCAATGTCGGCCACGGCGACGCCGGAGACCGGATCGGTAGTGGTGCTCAGCTTGGCCCCTTCCAGTGCCGGATGCAGCGCGCTGGCGCGCACTTCGCTGTCATCGGCCTGCTTCAGGGTCACTTTGGCCGTTTGTGACTTGCCATCGCGGATCAGTCCCAGCTCGACCTGCTTGCCAGCGCCCATGGTGGCGATCTTGGCACGTAGCTCGCCGAAGGAGCGAACCGGCTTGCCATCGATGCTGACGATGATATCGCCCGCCTTGATGCCCGCCTTGTCTGCGGCGGAGTCAGGCATGACCTGGTTGACGAAGGCGCCATCCTTCTTGTTGTAGCCGAAGGTCTTGGCGATGTCTGAGGTGAGTTCGGTACCGGTAATGCCCAGCTGACCGCGACGCACTTCACCGTACTTGACGATCTGCTCGGTCAGATCCCGCACCATGTTGGAGGGGATGGCAAAGCCGATGCCGATGTTGCCGCCGTTCGGGCCCAGAATCGCGGTGTTGATACCGATCAGCTCGCCACGCAGATTGAGCAGGGCACCGCCCGAGTTACCTGAGTTGATGGCCGCATCGGTCTGGATGAAGTTTTCCAGATTCTCGATGTTGAGGCCGCTGCGACCGAGCGCGCTGACGATACCTGATGTGACGGTCTGACCCAGACCAAACGGGTTGCCGATTGCCAACGCATAGTCACCCACCCGCAGCTCGTCGGAGTCGGCGAACTTGATCTGCACCAGATCCTCGGCCTTGATTTGCAGCAGGGCGATGTCGGACTGCTTGTCTTCACCGATCTTCTTGGCCGCATATTCACGACCATCCTTCAGAGTGACCTTGATCTCGTCCGCCTCGTGAACCACGTGGGCGTTGGTGATCACGTAACCCTTCTTGGCATCGACGATGACACCGGAGCCGAGTGCCTGGAACGGCTGCTCGCTCACCTGTTCATCGGGCATATTGGGACCGAAGAAGAAACGGAATTGTTCCGGCAGACGCTGGCGGGTGATCTTCTTGCCGGAGACAGAGATATTAACTACGGCAGGAGTGACCTGTTCGAGAACGGGGGCCAGACTTGGCATCTCCTGATTAGAGCCTAACAGGGAAGGCAGTGCGGCCTGAGCAGGGGCCGCAGACATGGCGATACCGACGCTGAGGGCTAGCACACTGAGCATGGAAAGAGGTTTACGCATATGAAAAACAGCTCCCAGAAAAAGTTGCATTGCAATCGTCAAGGTCAGACCACAGGGCTGGCCAATTAGTTCCGCGAGGAACTAATTTGGTTGTTTGAGCAGTCCGGAAGAGGCGCCGGCATAGTCGCGAGGCGGGACGCCCGGCTCATCTGCTTCTTTGGTTGGGGCTTCTTCTACCAATGATTCACGGAACAGCGGTTCCTGTGCCTTGGCCAGGAATTTGCTCTGCTCGGCCATGTGGCGATAGAGGGTCTGATACTGCTCGGCCAGTTGCTCCATCAGCGCGGCGCTGTCGGCGAAGTGGGTATTGATTTGGCCCTGATAGCTTTCAAGCTCCTTGTGGGCCTTTTTCAGTTCCTGTTCCAGACGGCCGGCATCGCGGCTGCGTACCGAAAAACGGCCGAGAACGATACCGATAATCAGGGCCGCGACAGCCAGCAGGATCCCAGTTAACAGACTCATAGATGCTCCTTGTTACAGCTAAAACAGAGTGGGGTTATGCGGTCGTCATAACCGCCATGCCTTGATGGCACTATACCGTGCGTCCTGAGGCCGTGATACCATTTTGTCCTCGATTCAGGGACTTGGAGAGGCGCTCAAGGATGACACCGCAGCAAAAATACCAGCAGGATCTGCTGCGCCCCGGCTTTGTGGCCGACCCCGCGCAGGGGATGGCCATTAGCAGGCTGGAGCGACTGTATCAGGATTTGCTACGGCGCCCGACTCCGACCAGATCTCGAGGGTTGCTGGGTTGGCTGCAAAAGCCCAAGCAGCCGGAGCCCGTCCTCGGTATCTATATGTGGGGCGGAGTGGGCCGAGGCAAGACCTGGCTGATGGATACCTTTTTCGACAGCCTGCCGGGGACGCGCAAGATGCGCAGCCATTTCCACCGTTTCATGCACCGCATTCACGATGAATTGCAGGGGTTGAGCGGGCAGTCCGATCCCCTCAAACTGGTGGCCAGCAAGCTTGCCAGCGAGACAGACATCATCTGTTTCGACGAATTTTTTGTCTCCGACATCACCGATGCCATGTTGCTGGGCACGCTGTTTCAGGAGCTGTTTGGTCACGGTGTTGTGCTGGTCGCCACTTCAAATATTCCGCCAAAGGATCTTTATCGCAACGGGCTGCAGCGAGCTCGTTTTCTGCCAGCTATCGAGCTGATCGAGCTTCATTGCGAGGTACTTAACGTAGATGGCGGTATCGACTATCGCCTGCGTACGCTGGAACAAGCCGAGATTTATCACTGCCCGCTGGATTTGCAGGCAAAAGCCAATCTTGACCGCTATTTTCAGCAATTAACCGGTGGGCATACGGCTTGCGAGGGGGCGTTCGAGGTCAATCATCGTCAGCTGACGTCGCTCGGAATGGGGGAAGGGGTGCTCTATATGGAATTTGAGCAACTTTGCTGTACTCCCCGCTCCCAGAACGACTATATCGAGCTGGCCAGGCTATTCCATACTGTTCTGCTGGCGAATGTGCAGCCAATGGGCACAGGCACGGATGACGCGGCTCGCCGCTTCATTGCCATGGTCGATGAGTTTTATGAACGGCACGTCAAGCTCATCATGTCGGCGGCGGTTCCTATGACAGAACTCTACGGCGAAGGGCTGCTGAATTTCGAATTCCAACGCTGTCTTTCACGGCTTCAGGAAATGCAATCGCACGAATACCTTGCCAGAGTGCACCTTCCTTAGTCACAATACCGCGCCTGCCAGTCGGATGGGCATCT
>NZ_JAAKNE010000114.1:0-14167 GCF_049170755.1 Aeromonas sp. 604176 | reverse complement strand
TATCTCAAGCGGCTGCGGGAGATCTGTACCAAACACGGCATCCTGCTGATTTTTGACGAGGTGATCACCGGTTTCGGTCGTCTTGGCTCCCCCTTTGCCGCACAGGAGTTCGATGTCATCCCCGACATGATCACCTGCGCCAAGGGGCTCACCAACGGCGCTATCCCCATGGGAGCTGTGCTGGTGCAAAAGCATATTTATGACGACATGATGGCGGCAGGTAAGGGGGCTATCGAGCTGTTCCACGGCTACACCTATTCCGGTCATCCGGTGGCTGCTGCTGCGGGTCTGGCGACCCTCGAGATCTATCGCAACGAGAACCTGCTTAGCCGCGCCGCGGATCTGGCGGGCTACTGGGAGGAGGCGGCCCATTCGCTGAAGGGCTGCAAGCATGTGAAGGATGTGCGCAACTACGGGCTGGTGGCCGGTATCGAACTTGAATCCATGCCGGATGCGCCGGGCAAGCGCGCCTATGAGGTGTTTGTCCGCTGCTTCGAGAAGGGGGCGCTGATCAGGGTGACCGGCGACATCATCGCCCTGTCGCCACCCCTCATCATCGAGCGCAGCCAGATCGATGATCTCTTCACCCTGCTGCAGGATGCCCTGCAGGCACAACCCTAACCCATTTGATGGCCCCGCGCTGGCGGGGCCTTGCGTTGTCTTGTTCAGCGCAATCACCACATCAATTATCACGGAGGATACATGACATACAGGGTCAGCAACTTCATCAACGGCCAGCCGCAGGAGAGTCGTAGCGAGCGCCAGGGCGCCATCTTCAACCCAGCCTGCGGCAAGCAGCAGGGGAGCGTCGGGCTTTCCAGCGCCGCCGAGTGTCAGGAGGCGATCGCCATCGCCGAGCGTGCCTTTGCCGACTGGTCGCAAACCCCGCCGCTGGTGCGGGCTCGGGTCTTTTTCCGCTTCAAAGAGTTGATGGAGCAGCACAGGGACGAGCTTGCCCAGCTCATCAGCCGCGAACACGGCAAGGTCTTCTCCGATGCGCAGGGTGAGTTGACCCGAGGGTTGGAGGTGGTGGAGTTTGCCTGCGGCATTCCCCATCTGCTCAAGGGGGAGCACTCCCTCAACGTCGGCCGTGGGGTGGACAGCTACTCCATGATGCAGCCGGTCGGGGTCTGCGCCGGTATCACCCCGTTCAACTTCCCGGCCATGGTGCCGCTCTGGATGTTCCCGGTCGCCATCGCCTGCGGCAACACCTTTATTCTCAAACCCTCCGAGAAGGATCCCTCTCTCTCGCTGCGGATGGCCGAGCTGCTCAAGGAGGCCGGTCTGCCGGACGGCGTGCTCAACGTGGTGAACGGTGACAAGGAGGTGGTGGATGTGCTGCTGACCGACCCGCGAGTAGGTGCCGTGTCGTTTGTCGGTTCCACCCCTATCGCCCAGTACATCTATGCCACCGCCTCGGCCCACGGCAAACGGGTGCAGGCGTTGGGCGGCGCCAAGAATCACATGGTGGTGATGCCGGATGCGGATCTCGATCAGGCGGTCTCTGCCCTGATGGGGGCCGCTTATGGGGCCGCGGGCGAGCGCTGCATGGCCATTTCGGTAGCCGTGGTAGTGGGTGACGAGACCGCCGATGCCTTGGTAGCCAAACTGAAACCGCTCGTTGAGAAGCTGCGGGTGGGCCCGGGGCTGGGCCAGAGCCCGGAAAACGAGATGGGGCCGCTCATCAGCAAGGAACATCTGGCCAAGGTGCGCGGCTACGTGGATCAGGGGGTGGCCGAAGGGGCCACGCTGCGGGTCGATGGTCGCACGCTGAGCCACGACGAGGGTTACTTTATCGGTGGCTGCCTGTTTGACGAGGTGACCCCCGAGATGCGCATCTATCGCGAGGAGATCTTCGGCCCTGTGCTCTCCATCGTGCGGGTGCCGGACTACGAGACGGCACTGCGGCTCATCAACGAGCACGAGTACGGCAACGGTACCGCCATCTTTACCTGTGACGGCGACACCGCGCGGGACTTCACGGCGCGGGTGCAGGTCGGTATGGTAGGGGTGAACGTTCCCATTCCGGTGCCGATGGCGTTTCACAGCTTTGGCGGCTGGAAGCGCTCCATCTTCGGGCCGCTCAACATGCACGGGCCGGACGGGGTTCGCTTTTATACCCGGATGAAGACGGTCACGGCGCGCTGGCCCCAGAGCCTGCGCAGTGGTGCCGAGTTCTCCATGCCAACCATGAAGTGATGAGCCAAAGGCTCACCACCATGATTTGATTCTCTTGCCCCCGCAGATCGCTGGTCTGCGGGGGCACTTCTGTAAAGGAGCAACAGATGCGATTGGGAATTCTCGATTGTGACCGGCTGGATCCCGATCTGGCGGATCGTTTTGGCCCCGTCTACTCCGAGATGTTTATCAGGGGGTTTCAGCCGCTGGCACCCGAGCTGGAGTTTCGGGTCTGGTCAGCCATCGATGGCGAGTTGCCGGAGGATATGCATGAGTGCGATGCCTGGCTCATCACAGGTTCACGCCACGATGCCTACAGCGATATCCCCTGGATCCAGGCACTGCGTGGCTGGATCCGCCATGCCCATGATGCCGACGTCAAGCTGGCCGGGATCTGTTTCGGCCATCAGGTGATCGCTCAGGCGCTCGGTGGCGAAGTGGTGAAATCAACCAAGGGGTGGGGGCTGGGGGTGTCGGTTCACCCCATGCTGGAAGATGCCCCCTGGATGGCGCCGGCGCGGGATCATATCCGCATTCTGGCGAGCCATCAGGATCAGGTGGCGTTGCTGCCACCCGGAGCAACCCGGCTGGCGGGCAACGATTTTTGTCCCAACTTCATGTTCCTGCAGGGGGACAACATAGTGGCCATTCAGGGGCACCCCGAGTTCTCTGTGGAGTACAACCGGGCGCTGATCGAACGGCGCCGTGGCCTGCTGCCCGACGAGCGTTACCAGAGCAGCCTCTCCTCGCTGGAGGGGGAGGTGGATTCGACCACCATGATGCAGTGGTTGCTGCAGTTTTTGGGGATCCTGCCGCTGCGGGCTGGCGCGGCCTGAGTGCGGTTTGTCAGCGACCCCCTTCGGGTGCTAGATTTTGTAGCAAAATGAAGGATCAAGCGCTGCGATGTCGGGATCGGATGATACACTGGCCGCCCTTTGTGGCGGCCTGTTTGTCTGGCGTGATCGCCGCACCAGCTTGAGAGGGTGAAGCCTTGAAACTACAGCAATTGAAGTACTTGATCGCGATCCGGGACCACAACCTCAACGTCTCGGTGGCGTCCGATGCGCTCTATACCAGCCAGCCCGGGGTCAGCAAGCAGATTGGCCTGTTGGAGAGCGAGCTGGGAGTGCGGATCTTCGAGCGCCGTGGCAAGCATCTGCACCGCATTACCCCGGTAGGCGAGGAGATCATCAAGTGTGCCGAGGCGATGCTCAATATCGAGAGCAAGATCAAGGCGATCTCCCGCGAGTATCTGGACCCGACCGTGGGCACCCTCAACATCCACACTACCCACACCATCGCCCGCTATCTGCTGCCCAAATCGGTTACCTACTTCACCAAGAAGTACCCCAAGATCTCGTTCCACCTCCATCCGGTGATGTCGGCGAGCAAGGAGCAGATCAGCAAGGGTTACTCCGATTTCTCCATCGTTGCCCACGAAATTGGCTTCGACAAGGAGCTGATCGCGCTGCCCGCCTACCTCTGGACCCTCTCGCTGGTGGTGCCGCAGGATCACCCGCTGGCCAAGGTGAAGAAGCCGACGCTGGAGCAGCTCTGCCACTACCCGATCCTCAGTTACGAGAGCGGAGCCACCGGTCGGCAGGTGCAGGACGAGGTGTTTCAGGCGGCGGGGCTGACCCCGAGCTACTACATGACGGTAATGGATGCCGGAGTGATCAAGCGCTACGTGGAGCTGGGCTTTGGCATCGGCATTATCTCCTCGCTGGTGGCCAACGACACCGACAGCCCCGGGCTGGTCTCCATCAATCTGGAGCACCTGTTCAAGCCCTGCCCGGCCCAGATCTGCTTCAGCAAGAGCATCCTGCTGCAGAACTACATGTATGACTTCATCAGCTCCTTCTCGCCCCACCTCACCAAGGAGGTGATCCAGAGCGTGATGCAGCAGCCGACCCAGGCGCGCATCGACGAGCTGCTGGCCGGGGTGGAGCTGCCCATCTATTGATCCTGATCGGATTCCCGATCGCTGCCGGTTGTCTCTTCTGTCAGGCTGGGCTCTACTCGGGGTTCAGCCTGTCTCTTTTGGGCTATATCCATCGTCCGAGGTCTCTATGTCCCGTATTCTGCTGCTTGCCAATCTCAACTGTGATCATGTGCTCTCCCTCTCCGAGCCGCTGGTGGCGGGGGCCCGGCTGCAATACGTGGATCAGGGACGCAGGCTGGGAGGTGGTGCCGCCAATACCGGCATCGGGCTGGTGTGGGCGGGTCACGAGGTGACCATTGCCTCACGCATCGGGCTGGACGAGACCGGCGACTGGCTGCTGGAGCAGGCGGCCGGTTACGGGCTGGATTGCAGCCATGTGGAGCGCTTTGGCGGCGAGACCGGCGAGTTGCTGATCCTGGTTGACTCCACCGGCGAGCGCACCATACTTCGCCGTCCCCGTCGTCCCGATCTGCCCGGTGATCTGCCACAGGAGGGGATCGACTGCCTCTACGTGAACTATCCCGGCACCGCCATCATCAGCTACATGCGCCAGATGCTCGGCAAGAGCTTCGTGGTGGCCCAGTATCCCAAGGGCGGCCAAGCGCGCCGTCCCTGCCATGTGCTGGTGGCCTCCCGCTCCGATCTCGGCGAGGTGAGCGACCCCTGGCAACATGCCCGCCAGTTGGCGGGGGATCAGCTCGAATGGTTGGTGTTGACCGAAGGCAAGGCGGGCGCAGTGGCCATCCATGGCGAGGAGCAGATCAGGGTCGCCGCCCGGCCGGTTTCAGTGGTTGATACCACGGGGGCAGGGGATGCTTTCGCTGGCGGCTTGATCCATGGTCTGGCACGAGGCATGGCGATCAAGGATGCGTTGCAGTGTGCGGTGGACTGGGGCGCGTTTGCCGTCGCCTCCGAGAGTTCCATCCCCTCGGTCGCGCTGAAAAACTGGCTGAAACAGCCCCACTGAACCACCTCTCTACTGGTCGATTGAGGGGCGGTTCGCAGGCCATATGACTGCTGGTCGAAGGGGCTTGACGAGGGGGACTATTCGGGAGATTTACCCGCCATAAAGCGGGCAAACGCCCGGCTAACCCGGCAAGTTTGCGATCAATCAAAGAAAGTGTCGATTTATGTGCATCTTCATCGACACCCGGTTGTGCTGCTCTTAACCTGTGACTCCGCAACTCAGATTAAGAGACAGGCCCACCCTCTGGCGAACCAATGGCGAACCAATGGCGAACAGAGGCAAACCGGTTGTCTCCTGCCTCTTAGCTCAATGTTGTCGTCCTGATTCCTGGCTTGTAGTAAGAGGCAAGTGCGACCATGCAACTGACACGATTTACCGACTACGCCCTGCGTACCCTGACCTTCCTGGCGGTGCAGCCGGGCGATCGCCTGTCGACCATTACCGAAGTGGCCGATACCTTCGGCATCTCTCGCAACCACGTGGTCAAGATAGTGCACCAGCTCGGCATCAAGGGGTACATCGAGACGGTGCGTGGCAAGCACGGTGGCATCCGCCTCGGTCGCTCCGCGGTCTCCATCAACCTGCGCGATGTGGTGATGGACATGGAGCACGTGCTCTGTCCGGTCGACTGCAAGCGCGAGAACTGCCGTCTCTCCGGTGGCTGCCGCATTCAGGGCATTTTGCGCCGCGCCATGAACGCCTTCCTCGAAGTGCTGGGTGAGTACACCCTGGCTGATGCGGTGCGCGACCCGACCCGTCTCTGTCACCTGCTGGGCATTGAGCAGGAGTCCATTCTGGCGATGGCCTGACTGGTAGAAAACAAGAACAGATATAGAAGGGGCCTGATGGCCCCTTTTGCTTTTGTACGCAGGTGGTTTTAACGACTGCCCGGCTGGCGGATCAGGGTGATGGCGCCGTGCAGACAGGCTAGGCCGCAGGCACCGCAGCCATTGCAGGCATCCATATTGACGTTGATACCGTCGGCTGTGGCCTTGATCGCCTGCTGGGGACAGGCATCTTCACAGAGCAGGCAGTAGAAGCCCTGCCGTGCCTGACAGCTCTCTTCAATCTGGACCCGGGTCTGCACCTGACGACCCAGCTGCAGGTCGAGGGCGCCGGTGGGACAGGCTCTGGCGCAGCTGCCGCAGTAGCTGCACTGGCCACAGGCGAGATCGAGTACCGGCGTACCGGCGATGGGGCTCCCCTCGTACTCCTCCTGGGTGGCCGGTTTGAGCAGACCGCGCGGGCAGGCCTTGAAACACTCGCCACAGCGGCTGCAGAGGGAGAGGTACTGGGACTCCTCGATGGCCCATGGCGGGCGCGCTTCATGGCAAACCACTGCGGGCTTGCGGGAAGCTTGCCAACCTTGTGTCAGCCAACGGAGGAAATAGTGAGTCATGCTCGCCCCTTATACCTATTAGGGGTTAATTTTATCGAAGTTTCGGGAAGCAGGCCAGAGAATAGCGGCTGTCAGGATCGCAAGCGCAGTTGCCCTTGTGTAAGCTAGGCGGGTCTTTTTACGTGGTTGAATGAAAACATATGTGGCTATTTCTCTGGCGTTCGTCCCTGCTCTATATCTTTCCCCTGCTGATGTGGGGCTACTGCCGCATCAAGGGCATCGAGTTCGTCGAGCTCGATACCGGGGTTAACAGCCACAAGTGGGTGGTGCTCGCCGCCTACCTCATCTACGTGCTGCTCTGGCTGCTGGCCAACCGCTATCTCGAACTCTTCCTGCGCCAGCGGAGCCGTAAATGATCGAGCCCGGGCTCTGGGTCATCCTGCTGCCAGCCGCCGTGCTGGCCCTCGGGCTTGGCTGGCTGATCGGGCGACGGGCCGCCACGGCACAGGCTCAGGAGCTGATGCTGGCGCAGGAGCGGCATCAAGCGTTGCAGGATCGCTTCGACGAGTTGCAGGATGAGCGCATGCAGGGCCAGCAGAAGCTGGATCAGCAGCAGACCCTGCTCATCAAACTCACCGCCCGACTCAAGGATGCGGAAGCGACCCTGCGCAGCGAGCGGCTGGCTGCCGCCGAGAAGCTGCAACTGCAACAGGAGGCGGAGCAGCGCCTCAGCCAGCAGTTCGAGAACCTTGCCAACCGGATCTTCGAGCAAAACTCCGGCAACTTCCGTGAACTCAACCAGAACAGCCTCGATCTGCTGCTCACGCCACTCAAGGAGCAGCTCGAGGGCTTTCGTCGTCAGGTGGGGGAGACCCACGCCCAGGAGACGGCCCAGCGCCACAGCCTCAAGTTCGAGCTGGAGCGCCTCGCCGAGCTCAATGCCCGCATGACCGAGGAGGCGGCGGCGCTGACCCGCGCCCTCAAGGGCGACAGCAAGCAACAGGGCAATTGGGGGGAAGTGGTGTTGGCGCGGATCCTCAGCGAATGCGGCCTGCGCGAGGGCCACGAGTACCACACCCAGGTCAATATCGAGGTGGAGAAGGGCAAGCGCTACCAGCCCGATGTGATTGTCCACCTGCCGCAGGAAAAAGACATCATCATCGACGCCAAGGTGTCGCTGACCGCCTACGAGCGCTGGTATAACGCCGGGGACGAGCTGGAGAAGGCTGTGGCGCTCAAGGAGCACGTCGCCTCGGTGCGCAACCACATCCGCGAGCTGGGCCGCAAGGATTATCAGCAGTTGCCCGGGGTGCGCACCCTCGACTATGTGCTGATGTTCGTGGCGGTGGAGCCCGCCTTCCTCACCGCGATGGAGGCCGATCCCTCGCTGGTGCGTTACGGTCTCGACAACAATATCCTGCTGGTGAGCCCCACCAATCTCATGGTGGCTCTGCGCACCATCGAAAACCTGTGGCGCTACGAGCGGCAGAACCAGAATGCCCGCCAGATTGCCGAACGGGCCGGTCGCCTCTACGAGAAGCTGCGGCTGTTTGTCGAGGAGATGCAGCAGATGGGCGGCAGCCTGCACAAGGCGCAGGAGAGCTACGACAAGGCGATGGGACGGCTGGTCAACGGCCGTGGCAACCTGATTGCGCAGGTCGAGCGTTTCCGCGAGCTGGGGGTGGAGGTAACAAAGAGCCTACCCGAGCAGCTAGTTGAGCGCGCGCTGGAACGCGACAAGGAGCGGGAGTAGTTTTTCCCCTTACAGCCATCAGCAAAAGGCCCAAACACGGTTTGGGCCTTTTGCTGATTTGGGCTCTTTTTTTAAGAAGAGAACGATAAGTAGGACTATTTCTTTAACACCGCCAGATAATTACCATCAGTTTCTATATCGATTATTTCAGTAGAAAAGCCATATTTAGCCGCCTCCCTGCTCAGCTGATCCTGAGCGATATCCAGCCAATTGATGGGCGCCTCGGTTTCTCCTTTATGGGTAAAAGAGAGCTCTCGTATAACGGTCTGGTTAGTACTCCCGTTTGTTGAGTTCAAAATGATTTGACCTTTCGGCGAAATATATTGATTAGCAAGTTCGAAAAATTTCCCCAGCATTTTAATGTTGCCCACGGCTCCGATACTGCGACCGAGTAGCAACCAGGTATCAAACCGGGCGTCAAAACTAGCCGAAAAGATATCGGCATTGATGACTCTGCTGACGCCTCTGGCTTGCATCACCTCACAGGCCAATGGCGAGATATCGAGGGCGGTCACATCAAAAAGCTGCTGTTGCAAAAAGAGCGAGTGTTCACCCGTTCCAGCTCCTATATCCAGCGTCCTTCCCCTGCACAAAGATAACGCCCGGCGATCAATCTGGTAGTAGTCGGCTGGTCGAAAAAAGATAGCGAGCGGGAGACAATATGGTTCTTGCCCGCTGATATTGATCTGCAAGGTTTCATCACCCCTGTTCTGATAGTGCTCTTTCAGCGCCTTGCCAAATAGATCCAGACTTTTCAACATGACCATCTCCCCATAATGCTGTAATCGGCAGGAATATTTTCATGTATACGATATGACATCTGTTAATCGAACCGCGGGCTTGAAGTTGCGGGATCTCCGCCACAAATAAAAACGGCCCACCGAAGTGGGCCGTTTCTATTTGCACTGCCGATGTGGATCAGCGGCTGGCGGCGCGGGCGCTCAGCTCGGCTTTCTCGCTATCGCTCAGGAAGGCCAGGGTCAGGCCGTTCTGCTGGGCGGTGCGGATCTCGCTGGCGGTCATACCAGCAGCCGGAGCGGCCACCTCATATTCGTGCGGCAGGTCGATCCCTTCCACCGCCGGGTCATCGGTGTTGAGGCAGGCCAGCACGCCGGCGGCCAGGAACTGGCGGATCGGGTGTTCGGTCAGGCTCGCTACCGTGGTGGTCTGGACGTTGGAGGTGAGGCAGGATTCGATGCCGATGCGGTGCTCGGCCAGATAGGCCATCAGGGCCGGATCCTGAATCGCTTTGACGCCGTGGCCGATACGCTCGGCGCCCAGCTCGCGAATGGCTTGCCACATGCTCTCGGGGCCAGCGGCTTCACCGGCGTGTACCGTGACGCGCATGCCTGCATCGCGCACTTTACGGAAGTGGTCGACAAAGAGTTCCCCCGGGAAGCCCAGCTCGTCACCGGCCAGATCGATGGCGACCAGCTTGTCGCGGTGGGCCAGACAGGCGGCCAGCTCCTGATTGCACTGCTCGGTGCCGAAGGTGCGGCTCATGATGCCGATCAGGTTGGTCTTAATGCCGAAGTCACGGCTGCCCGCGGCCACGCCGTCGATAATGGCTTCCACCACGCCCTGCGGGTGCAGCTTGTGGGCCATGGCCATATAGGCCGGGCTGAAGCGCAGCTCTGCATAGTCGATACCGGCGCGCAGCAGATCTTCCACGTTTTCGTAGGCGACCCGGCGGCAGGCGTCATAGTCAGCCAGCACGGCCACGCCCCAATCCAGCTTCTTCAAAAAGGCAACCAGACTCGGCTCGTTCTCGACGATCTGCACGTGGGGACGCAGTGCTTCCAGCTCGAAGGCGGGCAGCTGGATATTGTGTTGGCGACCCAGTTCGAGGATGGTTTGCGGGCGGATGTTGCCGTCCAGATGGCGGTGCAGGTCGGTCAGGGGGAGAGATCTGTCAATCATGGGGGCGCCCTCGTCGAGTCAGGTTTGCAAGCCTGCCATTCTAGGCGGGGCTTTCAAAAAAGATACCCCGTTTATGGTTAAACGGGGTTCTGGCGGACGGTGATTTGTCAGGGCGTGATGGGAATCGTTTTTCCCCGGGACTCAGGAGAGATCGAGTTCCTTCAGCTTGCGGGTCAGGGTGTTGCGACCCCAGCCAAGCAGGCGGGCGGCCTCCTGCTTGTGGCCGTGAGTGTGTTCCAGCGCCGTCTCCAGCATGATCCGTTCGAACTGGGGCATGGCATCGGCCAGGATGTCTGTCTCTCCCAGCGCCAACTTGCTGGCCACCCACTCTTGCAACTGTTGCTGCCAGCAACCGGGCATCGCCGGTTGGCCGGGTTCGGCGTTGTGGGTGATGGGGGTGAGCAGCTCGGCAGGCAGGTCGCCGACCAGCACTTCTTGCCCCGAAGCCATCACGGTAAGCCAGCGGCAGACGTTCTCCAGCTGGCGCACGTTGCCCGGCCAGGGCAGGCGGCTGATATAGGCCTGGGTATCGGGGTGCAGGCTCTTGGCCTCCACATTCAGCTCTTTGGCGGCGCGCAACAGGAAGTGACGGGCCAGCTGGGGGATGTCCTCACGGCGCTCCTTGAGAGCGGGGATGTGGATGCGAATGACGTTGAGGCGGTGAAACAGATCCTCGCGAAACTCGCCATCGGCGACCCGTTTCTCCAGATTCTGGTGGGTGGCGGCGATGATCCGTACATCCACCTGCACCGGCTGGTGGCCGCCGACTCGATAGAACTGGCCATCGGCCAAGACCCGCAGCAGCCGGGTCTGAACATCCAGCGGCATGTCGCCGATCTCGTCGAGAAACAGGGTGCCGCCGTCGGCCTGCTCGAAGCGGCCATGGCGGATGTTGTTGGCGCCGGTGAAGGCCCCCTTCTCGTGACCGAACAGTTCCGATTCGATGAGATCTTTGGGAATGGCAGCCATGTTGAGGGCGATGAAGTTTTTGTGGGCGCGCGGGCTGTGCTTGTGCAGCGCATGGGCGACCAGCTCCTTGCCGGTACCGCTCTGGCCGTTGATCAGCACCGAGATACTGGAGCGCGACAGGCGGCCTATGGCACGGAACACCTCCTGCATCGCCGGCGCTTCACCGATGATCTCCGGGGTGGCGGTGGCCTCTTGCTGACGAGATTTGCGCTTGGTGCGCTGCTCCTTGAGGTGATTCTCGGCGCGGCGCACCAGGGTCACCGCTTCGTCGATATCGAACGGCTTGGGCAGGTACTCGAAGGCGCCGCGCTGGTAAGCGTTGACCGCACTGTCGAGATCCGAGTGGGCGGTCATGATGATGATGGGCAGGTCGGCCTGACGGCGGTGGATCTGCTCCAGCAGGCTCAGGCCGTCGATGCCCGGCATCCGGATATCGGAGAGGATCACATCGGGCGAGCGCAGCTCAAGGGCGTGCAGCAGGGCTTCGCCATCGGCAAAGCTCTCGCAGTTGAAGCCTTCGCTGCCGAGAGTGCGCTCCAGCACCCAGCGGATAGAACTGTCGTCATCGACGATCCACACTTTGGCGGTCATGGGGTTCCCTTACTTGCGAAGCGGTAGAAAAATGGTGAATTCGGTGTGACCGGGCCAGCTGATGCAGTCGATCCGCCCCTTGTGCTGGTCGATCAGGTTCTGGGCGATGGAGAGGCCGAGCCCGGTTCCCCCCTCCTTGCCGGTGATCATCGGGTAGAACAGGGTGTCGCGAATGGCATCGGGAATGCCGGGGCCGTTGTCGATGATCTTGATCTCCGCCGCCAGCCGGTAACGCTGGCCGTGGATGGTGATCTGGAACGCGGTGCGGGTCTTGATGCGGATAAGCCCGGTCTGATCCCCCAGTGCTTCGGCGGCGTTGCGCACTATGTTGAGAAACGCCTGCTGCAGCTGATCCGGCTCCATCTCGAATTCGGGGATGCTGGGATCGTAATCCCGCTCGATGCGAACAGAGGGAGGGAGTTCGAGCTCCACCAGTCGGCGTACCTGCTCCAGCACCGAATGGACATTGTGCATCTGGTGACGGCCGGGGCGCTGGGGGCCGAGCAGCCGATCGACCAGTACCCGCAGCCTGTCAGCCTGTTCGATGATGATGCCGGTATATTCGCGCAGGGCCGGATCCGGCAGCTCTTTTTGCAGCAGCTGGGCCGCGCCACGCAGGCCGCCGAGGGGATTCTTGATTTCGTGTGCCAGGCCGCGCACCAGCTCCTTGGCCGCCAGCTGCTGGGCATGTTGCTGCTGCTCCTGACTGATCTTCTTCTGCTGGTCGATCTTGCGCAGCTCCACCACCAGCAGGCGCTGTTCGTGGTCGGCCATGGGGGTGGCGCTCAGCTCCACCAGTCGCGGTTCTCCCTCTACCACCAGAGTCACTTCGCTATCGGTAAAGCCTTGCCCTGAAACGAGGCACTGCTTGAGCCGTTGCAAATCGAGGGAGATATGTTCCAGCAGATGAGGCAGTTCGATGCCGATCAGCCGGCGTTCACTGAGGGAGAGCAGCTGTTCAGCCGCCGGGTTGACGAATTGGATGCAGAGCCGTTCATCCATCAGGATCACGGCGGTCAGCAAATTATCCAAGAGTGTTTTGGCGTT
Organism: Aeromonas sp. 604176; assembly: GCF_049170755.1. Taxonomy (NCBI): domain Bacteria; kingdom Pseudomonadati; phylum Pseudomonadota; class Gammaproteobacteria; order Aeromonadales; family Aeromonadaceae; genus Aeromonas; species Aeromonas sp. 604176. Next base: position 1,461 of record NZ_JAAKNE010000114.1, on the reverse strand, counting down.
GTCCGAGCGGGTTGGCACAGGTTTCTCCCTAAAACGGTGCTACACACCTATTATGCACCGATATGGTGCATAGAGTTTACCCGCATCGGTGCGCTATATCACCCCTGGTTGGCTTTGGGGGTGGGTTTGGGAGCCGGCGTCACGGTCGCTCTATGCAGGTAAAAGGTGACTGGTGTGGATTTAGCAAGGATCGTACCGTCTTTGGCGAGCAGTTCTAGCTGAGCTTCGTGGGCACCGCGATCGACATTTTCGACCCGGATAGAGAGGCTGTTGCTGACGATGGGGGCAGCCTTGCCATCCAGGGTCAGGCGCACATCATACTGGGTTGGCGGTTTGGGGCTGATTTGACCCTGAAAGACGATATTGCCTGTGTTGTCGCGCAGGGTGCTGCCCTGTTCAGGGGAGAGCAGCTCGATCACCAGTTTGGCCGCCTCCTGCTCCTTCTTGGCATCGGCGCCAGTCAGGCTGTTGAAGTTGTCTACCTGTACCGAGCTGGGGGCGCTACCCAGCAGGGGAGCAGCCCGCAGATCCACCTCCTTTACGTTTTTGCCGGGAGGAGGGGCATCCGTGTAGTGGGTAATGCCATTGCCATCGACCCAGGAGTAGACCTTGGCCGCATGAGTACTGAATGAGGTCAGTAACAGGAGGGTAATTGCTCCTATGCCATGTATCTTGTTCATCCATCTCTCCTTGACGGTATCTTGCTTAATCCTATCAGAGAAAAAACCCGCCATCTGGCGGGTTTTGTCACGATTCGGCAAGCTGCCCCAATCTAAATGGGCTGTCTGCTGCGACTTAGACGGAGTAGTACAGTTCGAACTCCAGCGGGTGCGGGGTCATGCGCACACGGTCAACATCCTGCTGTTTCAGTTCCAGATAGGAGTTGATGAAGTCATCGCTGAACACGCCGCCACGGGTCAGGAACTCGCGGTCAGCATCAAGAGCAGCCAGTGCTTCGTCCAGAGAGCCGGCAACGGTCGGTACTTCTGCAGCCTCTTCCGGCGGCAGGTCGTACAAGTTCTTGTCCATGGCATCGCCCGGATGGATCTTGTTGATGATACCGTCCAGACCGGCCATCAGCTGGGCAGCGAAGGCCAGGTACGGGTTGGCAGCCGGATCCGGGAAGCGCACTTCGATACGACGAGCTTTCGGGCTCGGTACCACCGGGATACGGATGGAGGCAGAACGGTTGCGGGCAGAGTAAGCCAGCATGACAGGGGCTTCATAACCCGGAACCAGACGCTTGTAGGAGTTGGTGGTCGGGTTGGCGAAGGCGTTGATGGCCTTGGCGTGCTTGATGATACCGCCAATGTAGTGCAGCGCCATCTCGGACAGACCGCCATACAGGTCCCCGGCGAACAGGTTGACGCCGTTCTTGGCCAGAGACTGGTGGCAGTGCATGCCGGAGCCGTTGTCACCGAACATGGGTTTCGGCATGAAGGTGACGGTCTTGTTGTAGGC
>NZ_JAAKNE010000113.1:0-14368 GCF_049170755.1 Aeromonas sp. 604176 | reverse complement strand
CAGCTCGAGGTGGATCGCCTCAAGCAGACTGCCTCCAGCGATATCTATCAACTGTTTCGCAACTGCTCGCTGGCGGTGCTCAATTCCGGCAGCCATACCGACAGCTCCAAGGAGATCCTGGAGCGCTTCAAATCATTCGACATTCATGTGATCCGGCGCGAGCGCGGGGTCAAGCTGGAACTGTTCAACGCCCCCGAGCACGCGTTCGTCGATGGCGAGATCATTCGTGGTATTCAGGAGCACCTCTTCTCGGTGCTGCGCGACATTCTCTATGTCTCCAACCAGCTTGAATCGAACCGGCTGGTCAACCTCACCAATTCGACTCATATCTCCAACGTGGTGTTCGCCATCCTGCGCAACGCCAAGGTGATCCTGCCTGGCGCCGATCCCAACCTGATCGTCTGCTGGGGTGGCCACTCCATCAACGAGATCGAGTACCAGTACACCCGCGCCGTGGGCAGCGAACTGGGCTTGCGTGAGCTGAACATCTGTACCGGCTGTGGCCCTGGCGCCATGGAGGGTCCGATGAAGGGGGCCGCCGTCGGCCATGCCAAACAACGGGTACGCAACGGGCGCTACATCGGCCTGACCGAGCCCTCCATTATCGCGGCCGAACCGCCCAACCCCATCGTCAACGAGCTGGTGATCCTGCCGGATATCGAGAAACGGCTGGAAGCCTTCGTGCGCCTCGGCCATGGCATCATCATCTTCCCGGGCGGAGTCGGCACCGCCGAAGAGCTGCTCTATCTGCTCGGCATCATGATGCATCCGGCCAACGAACGACAACCCATGCCCATCATCCTGACCGGCCCGAAAGAGAGTGCCGACTACTTCCGAGCCATCGACGACTTCATCAAGGCGACCCTGGGTGAACCGGCGACCAAGCTCTACCGGATCATTGTTGGCGATGCACCGGAAGTGGCCCGAGTGATGAAGGAGGCGATGCCGAAAATCCGCGAATACCGCAAATCGGTCGGTGATGCCTACTCCTTCAACTGGTCCCTCAAGATTGAGCCGGAGTTCCAGCTCCCCTTCGAACCGGATCACGCCAGCATGGCCAGTCTGGATCTGCACCGCAACCAGCCGCCCCAGTTGCTGGCCGCCAACCTGCGTCGTGCCTTCTCCGGCATCGTCGCCGGCAACGTCAAGGAAGGGGGCATTCGCGCCATCGAGAAGAAGGGCCCCTTCAAGCTGCACGGCGACAAGGAGCTGATGCACCTGATGGACAAGCTGCTGGAGAGCTTCGTCAAGCAGCAGCGGATGAAGCTGCCGGGCAGTCAGTATGTGCCTTGCTACGAAATCGTCCGCTAGGGTACAGATACATCATTGACAGAGGGGCGCATCGGCGCCCCTCTTTATTGGCGCTATGCCTTCCCGACTGCCATCAATCCCCCATAAGGCGAGCGGTTTGTTACAATGGGGCGTCCCGACCGCCAAGAGTGCCCCATGTCAACTATCCGGCCACACCTGCTCATCATCGATGCCCTCAACCTCATTCGCCGTCTGCACGCGGTACAGGCCCAGCAGGCACTGACCCCTGCCCAGGCGCTGGTTGCAACCCGAGCCAACCTTATCAATACCTGCCGCAAGCTGCTGGCCAATAGCGAGCCAACCCATGTCATTGCCGTGTTTGATGGCGAGGTGTATAGCTGGCGCAAAGAGGTCTATCCGGCCTACAAGGAGGGGCGAACCCCCATGCCCCCTGAACTGCGCGAGGGGTTGGCGACCCTGCAGGATGCCTTCTGGGAGTGCGGGGTCGACGCTCTGCTCTCCGAGACCGATGAAGCGGATGACCTTATCGCCACCCTCGCCAGCGGCATCGCCAGCCATGGCCATCAGGCGACCATCATCTCCACCGACAAGGGGTTCTGCCAACTGATCTGCCCGCAGATCCGGGTGCGCGACTACTTCAACAAACGCTGGCTGGATGCCGCCTTCGTCCAGCAGCAATATGGGGTAGCGCCTAATCAGCTGGTCGACTTCTGGGCCCTGACCGGTATCAGCGGTTCCAATATCAAGGGGGTTCCGGGGATCGGCCCCAAGAGCGCCACCCAGCTGTTGCAGCAATATGGCAATCTGGCAGCCATGCTCGAAGCCTGCCAGCAAGAGGACGCCGCCAAGCCACTGATCAAACTGCGCCAACATCAGGATGAGGCCCTGCTGGCCCAGCGGCTGGTGCGCTTGCAGCGGGATATTCCGCTGGGATTCAACCTGCGGGACATCCGCTACCCGCCCCAGCCAGACTGAAGTGCCGAACAAAAATGCAGGCAAGGGCGTGAACCATGACGAGACTCACCCTCGCTGTTGATAAAAGTGAGTAGAATGTAAAGGAATGTGGTTGGTTTGCTGAGTAAATGCTATAAAGCAGCCCCATCCTCCCCTATACCCTGGAAGTGGAACCCTCTCATGTCCAAAAGAAAAATTACCGTGATCCCCGGCGACGGCATTGGCCCCAGCATCATTGAATCAGCCATCCAGATCCTGACCCATGCGGGCTGTGACTTTGAGTACGAATACGCTGATGCGGGTCTGGTTGCCCTCGAAAAGCATGGCGAGCTGCTGCCCCAGGCGACCCTAGATCTGATTGAGAAGAACAAGGTGAGCCTGAAAGGACCATTGACCACACCGGTCGGCGGCGGTTTTACCTCCATCAACGTCTCCCTGCGCAAGAAGTTCAACCTCTACGCCAACGTGCGCCCGGTCATCTCCTTCAAGGGCACCAGAAGCCGTTACGACAACATCGACATCATCACTGTGCGTGAAAACACCGAAGGCATGTACTCGGGCGCTGGGCAAAAGCGCAGTGATGACAACAAGAGCGCCGAGGCGATGAGCATCATCACCCGCGAAGGGGCCGAGCGCATAGTCAAGTTCGCCTTCGAGCTGGCCCGTCAGGAAGGTCGCAAGAAGGTCACCATCATCCACAAGGCGAACATCCTCAAGTCGACCTCCGGCCTGTTCCTCGAAGTGGCACGTGAAATCGCCAGCCACTACCCGGATATCCAGAGCGAAGAGATGATCGTCGATGCCGCCTGCATGAATTTGGTGATGTATCCGGAGCGTTTCGATGTCATGGTCACTACCAACCTGTTCGGCGACATCCTCTCGGATCTCTGCGCCGGTCTGGTTGGCGGTCTCGGCATGGCGCCCGGCGCCAACATCGGCGATGGCGCGGCCATCTTCGAAGCGGTCCACGGTTCTGCGCCGGACATAGCTGGCAAGAATATCGCCAACCCGACCTCGGTGATCCTCGCCTCCATTCAGATGCTGGAGTACCTCGGCATGCAGGATAAGGCAGAGCGGATCCGCGAGGCGGTACGAGCCACCATCGAATCCGGTGATCGGGTCACCCGCGATCTGGGTGGCACGGCTTCCACCAGCGAATTCACCCAAGCCATCATCGATCGCCTGTAAGCTAACCAATTGATTTTAAAAGGGAGCCTAGGCTCCCTTTTTTATATTTCCGAATCCTTTGCCACTCTCCGAACAGCAACTATGTTCAATAGAGAAGAAGAACAGGGAGTGTTTTTCATGAAGGGATACGGGTGCTATCTGGTTTCGGGTCTGATGCTGGTGTGTGGTGCTGCAAGTGCTTTCGAGCAGGATCAACAGACCCAAACCGCCAAACTGCCACAGCAGGAAAAACGGACTGCCACCGAGGTATGGCGCTCGAGCCTGAATACCAACGACCTACTCAAGGCACCCAAACCCCTGTCGTTTGGTATTGAAGTCTCCACCGACAACTTTGGTAATCAAAAGATCACCTCCTACCCGCAGCTCAATCTGACCCCGGAAAAGAGCGTCAGTCTGTCAGTTGAACGCTTTAGACCCAAGGTCAAGTTCAAGGCTGGCGGAATGAACACCGCCCTCAGGCTGAGAGGAGACGGGATAAAGATGCAATTCAATCCGGTCGACAAAACCATCCCGCTGCAGATAGAGATCAAGGTGACCGACGACGAATCCTCCCTGCGCCTCGATTACCGTTTCTGATATTTTCCGGCAGCCGAATAGCAAAAGGCCGACAGGTTTCCCTGTCGGCCTTGGTATTTATCGTACGGGCAAAACGGCTACATCACGCCTTGGGCTCGAGTTTGGAGACCCAGTACTTGTTGTAAACATGCACGGTGATCTCTTCCCGATCGTGATAGAGCTGCTTGGCCTGGATCACGAACGCGTTGTCGATCTCCTTGAGCATCTCGCGCAGCACTTCGATATTGTGTACCGATTCAGCATAACGCTTCTTCATCGGCAGCTTGAGGTTGAACATCGCCTCCTGGCAGTCGCCCTCACGGAACCAGTCCGCAATCATGTGAACGACCCGCGCCGGTTTATCGACCATGTCGCACACCAGCCAGTAGGTGTTCTTCTTGCTCGGACGCCAGACGAAACCGTCATCCCGGATATGCTTGACCTGGCCGGTATCCATCAAGGATTGGGCCATCATGCCATTGTCGACCGCCGTCACCATCATGCCACGGCGTACCAGCTGATAGGTCCAGCCACCCGGGCAGGCGCCCAGATCCACCGCCTTCATGCCTGAACAAAGACGCACATCCCACTCTTCCCGCGGCACGAAAACGTAAAACGCCTCCTCCAGCTTGAGGCTGGAGCGGCTCGGTGCATCGGCCGGGAAGCGCAAGCGCGGGATCCCCATGTGGAATCCGGAGTTGTTGAACGAATAGGAGTAGCCCAGCAACACATGATCATTGGCCATGAAGAAGGCGTGGAACACCGGACGGTTCGGCGTCTCCTTCTTGGTCAGGATCTCGTTGCTGCGCAGCGCCTGACGCAGCGGCACGGTGAACTTGCGGCAGAAGGCCGACAGCTCTTTCGCTTCGTTGGTATCCGCGGTTTCGACCCGCAGATCACCGCAAATGGTGTAGTCACTCACCGCCTCAAGGATCGGGGAGATCCTGTCCGCGACATCCAGATCCTTCAACTCATGGGTGACCACTAGCATCTGGCGGATGAAGATGAGCTCCCGGAACGGCAGCTTGCGAGCCAGCAGGTCCGCCTGCTCCTCGTCATACAGTTCGAAGATCACATAACCGCTGTCGTCCTTGACCCGGGCGAAACCGTAGCACTGCATGTTACCGGCACGCTCGGTGATCTCTGCAGCCGCCTCTTTCTCAAAACCGGGGCGGCAATAAAGCAGCAGATTATTCATTTTTTCCTCCAAGACGACAGCCAGCCCAGATCAGGGCCGTCCATCCCAACATAAAACAGAGGCCACCGGCCGGGGTAATCAACCCCAGCCCCTTGCTGCCAAGCAGCACCATGGCGTAAATACTGCCGGAGAATCCGATGATCCCCAGCACAAAGGCGGTGCCAGCCAGCTGGATCACCCTGCTGCGCACACCACACCAGCCCAGAACCAGCAGGGCCAATGCGTGAAAAAACTGATATTGCACGGCGGTATTGAACGCCGCCAGACGCTCGGGCGTAATGCCGGTCGCCGCCAATCCATGGGCGCCATAAGCCCCCAGCATGGTGGCCGTCAACCCGAAGAAACCAGCCAGTATCAGCCAATGTCGATGGATCTGCATCCTCACTCTCCCTCTCTCATCGAGGCTGGCAATCAAACCAACCCTATCGTGCTATCCGTGCCGGGCCACAAAATGGCTGATGGCCGCCGCCGCATGCTGCATATTCTCCTGCTCACTCACACCACTGGCTTTACGCGGTTTGAAACCATGATCACCATCGGTCAACCAATGGACCGATACGGCGGGTGAGAAGGGGAAATCGGCCAGTTCGGCGCGACTACCGAAGGTGTCGCGCTCCCCCTGCAACAGCAGGGTTGGCACTGCAATGTGCTTGAGTACCTCGCCTCGCCAACTGTCGGGCTTGGCCGGAGGGTGGAAAGGATACCCGAGAATGAGCAATCCTGCAGCATTCATCTCACCCTCGCCTTCACGATACAGTTCCGCCGCCATCCGCCCACCCATCGACTTGCCCGCCAGAAACAGCCGTGGATGGGCAAACTCGCGGATCATGTCGCGCCAATGGGCGAGCAGCACAGGCGCCCTGTCAGGCGGGCGGCGATTGCCATCCTGTGCTCTCCTGGTCATGTAGGCAAAGTTGAAGCGCACCACTTCGATATCCGGCCCGGCCAGCAGGCGTGACAACTCGGCAAGAAAGGGGTGATCCATCCCTGCACCTGCCCCGTGGGCCAGCAAAATGCGAACGGGGGCATCAATTGCCCCCTCGCGGATCACATCAGGCATCGGCGAGCCTTGCCCTGCGACGCGCCTCTTCCTGCTCCACCAGCTCCAGCATCCAGTCGCGGAAGGCAACGATCTTGCCCTGATCCGACTGTTGCTCCTGGCACACCAGATAGAAAGCATTTTTGCTCACCAGCACCTGCTCGAACGGGCAGATAAGGCGGCCGGCCTCAATCTCGGGTTGTGCCAGCACGCTGTGGCCAAGCGCCACCCCCTGGCCGTGGATCGCCGCCTGGATCACCATGGTGGAGTGGCTGAAGATGGGCCCCTGATTGACGTTGGGGGCATCGATATCGAGCTGGCGGAACCAGGCCTTCCAGTCGCGGCGGGAGGTATCGTGCAGCAGGGTATGAAGAGTCAAATCTTGCGGTGTACGCAGTGGCTTGGATCCCGTCAGCAGCAAGGGGGAACAGACGGGGATCAGGTATTCGGTATGCAGCTTGTCACTACGCAGACCAGGCCAGTTGCCGCGCCCGTAGTAGATGGCCACATCCACATCATCGGTGAGCGACCCTTCATCGAGATCGACCGCCTTGATCCGCACGTCGATATCGGGGTGGCGCTCGCTGAACTTGACCAGCCGCGGCACCAGCCACTGGATGGCGAAACTCGGCTGCAAACTGACAGTCAACGCCCCCTTGGCACTGCGGGCCAGCAGCTTGTCGGTCGCCTCTGAGATGGAGGCAAAGATGTCCTTGATATCCAGGAAATAGCCCTGTCCCTCTTCGGTCAGCAACAAGGAGCGGTTTTTGCGGCGGAACAGCTTGATGCCAAGATACTCCTCCAGCGCCTTGATCTGGTGACTGATGGCAGCCTGAGTCACAAACAACTCTTCTGCTGCGCGGGTAAAGCTTAAGTGACGAGCCGCAGCTTCAAACGCCTTGAGGGCATTGAGCGGGGGTAAACGACGAGACATGACACCAGCCGACGATGAGTTTTTCTAATGGGGCGCATTATAATTTGTCGGTTGCGGGTCGACCAGTGAATAAACATAATTCGCCCAGCAATCAGTCGTCATATGGCTCACATTTTCTACTACGTGTTGGTTTACATGTGTTTTTAGTGAGTCTTTCGACTGTGATTGTGGTGTTGTGTTTCTTCCTCTGCGGGAAGAGGGGCTCAAATCTCACCGGTTTGACCCAGTCTGTCATCTGAATGTGTTTGGCGCCTCCAGCTGGATGGCGCCTTTTTTCATCCCTTCTATACCTTGAACTGACCCACCAGCTGCTGCTGTTTGTCCGCCAGCGCAGAGAGCTCGCGACCATTTTCGGCGGAGGTCGCCGCCTCGGCCCGAATGGTGTGGCTCACATCGCGAATATTGCTGACATTGCGGTTGATCTCGTCTGCTACCCGACTCTGCTCCTGCGCCGCCCGGGCAATCTGCTCGTTCATCTGATGGATGGTGGAGACCGACTGGATGATCTGCTCCAGCACCTGTACCGAGAGATCTACCTTGGCAAGCGTCTCGTCAGCTTGGTCATGACCATCGCGGATCGCATTGACCACAGCACCAGTACCTGATTGCAGCTGGCTGATCAGGTTCTGGATCTCGACAATGGCATTCTGGGTACGACCTGCCAGATTGCGCACTTCATCGGCCACCACGGCAAAACCTCTCCCCTGTTCACCGGCTCGCGCCGCTTCAATGGCCGCATTGAGTGCCAACAGGTTGGTCTGCTCGGCAATCCCCTGGATTACGATGAGGATGTCATTGATGTTGCCGCTGTTGGCCGAGAGATGCTCGGCTACCGGCTGGGCATCATTGATGATGGTCATCAGCTTGCGCATCGCCTCCTGGGTGTCAGCCACCACATACTTGCCTTCTTGCGCCGCGGCATCCGTCGTGTTGGCGGCAGTGACGGCTGCGCTGGCATTGCCCGACACCTGCATAGCCGTGGCACTCAGCTCTTCAAATGCCGTCGCCACCAGATCGATCTCCTGATACTGGGCCTGCATGCCGCTGCTGGTGCGCTCAGCCACTTGCGCGGCTCGCTCGGCACTGTTGCGCGTACCGGAGACGGTATCAATCACCTGACTGATGGTGGATTGCAACTTGTTGAGGAAGCTGTTGAACCACTTGGCCAGCTCACCAATCTCGTCTTGCCGCTGGATCTCGATACGCTGGGTCAAATCCCCCTCACCACTGGCGATATCCTTGAGGCGGGCAACTACAGCGCGGATGGGTGCCACAATCTGGCGCGCCATCAACCAGATAAAACTCAGGGCCACCAGCGAGATCAGCACCCCGATCGACAGCTGCGAGACCACGCTGCGATTGGCTTCACTGGCCAACTCATCTTGCAGTTGCTGGGCCGAAGCCAGTACTACGGCCCGTGGCAATTCAATGTAGATGCCCCATTTACGGTCGGTGCCACGTATGGATACCGGGACAAAGGTCTGCAACAGGGTGCCATCGCTGCTCCAGCGAGTCAGCTCCTGACCCTGACTGAGCCAGCCTTTCAGCTCGCTGGCCAGCCCCTGATACTTCTGATCCAGCCCACGCCCCATGGTCACATCGAACTCATCGGCTCCCGCCACGCGCCCCTCGTGACTGACCAGCAAGATTCTGCCCTTGCCGTCATAGAGCTCCTTGTCCATGGTACTGACCAGACTCTGCAAAGTGGCCAGCGAGATATCGACCCCGACCATCCCCAGCAAGGTCTCCTGCTCCAATAGCGGGACCGTCACCGAGGTCATCAATATCTGTTTATCGCCCACATCGTCCAGATAGGGCTCCAGCAGGCAGAGGGCACGGGTGCGAATGCTGCAGCGATACCACTCGTTTTCGATGCCACCAGCCTCGGTCGGGCTCTCATCGGCCAGTACATCCTCATTCTGCACTTCCGGTTCTATCTTGCCGTTGTCATAGGCCCAGTAACTGGAAAAACGCCCCTTGTCGTTGGAACCCAGCGCCGTGGAGCCCTGATAGTTGCTGTCTTCCCCATCCAGCTGGTCAGGCTCGAACACCGCATAGACACCAAGCAGATTGGTCGATGAGGCAACGGCATCGTGCAATTGCTGATTGACGGCGCTGCGCAGCGCCTCCGAATGGACAAAGTTCTCGGCCGCATTCTTGCGCTGGAACAACACGCTCTCTGCCAGCAAACTGGCGCGGAAATAGGCCTCATCGAGATAGCTGGTCACCTTGGCCGCCTGCTCCGAGCCCATCGCCTTCATCCAGTTCTCGGCAGACTGCTGCGCCTCGTGCATGGTGGCTTGCCGCACCTGCTGTTGCATCTTGTTCGCGTTGTAAATCGAAGAGGCAACCAGAGCGGCGGCTGTCACCAACAGACAGCAACCGGCGATCAGGGTAATCCGACCCTGGACAGAAAGAGCGCTCATGCCAATATTCCTACGTCATACAGATATGGATAGATTATCGACTTTATAAACAAAAACTTAACTCTCTCACAGCAAATCCAGCGAGAGTTGATTAACTTCACCCTCTTTTGGCAAACCCACCACCAAGCCCAGCAGGCGAACCGAACGCCCTTGCGCCCGCTGTAGCCCCTCTTTGAGCAGGGGAACGAACAAGGCTGGCTGATAGCCACCCTGACTGCGATAGACGGTGGTCTGGTGGAAATCGGCAAACTTGAGCTTAATCCCCTGCCCCATCACCTGCTCGGCAGGACACGCCAGCTGAAATCGCCGCTCCAGCTCCGGCAGCAGTTGCTGCAATACCGTCAGGCAGGCGGCTTCGTCACAAACATCGCTCGCCAGGGTGGTCTCCACCCCGATGGTTTTGCGGATCCGGTGCGCCTGCACCGGCTGTTCATCCAGCCCCCAGATCCGGGTCGTCAGCATCTCCCCCAGCTTGCCAAAACGACTGCACAGCTCTTGTGCCGACAAGGCCCGCGCATCCTCACAGGTGTAGAGCCCCTGAGCCTCCAGCCGCTCGGCGGTCTTGCGCCCCACCCCGGGCAGTTTGCCGAGTGGCAACTGGCAGACAAATTCGGCCACTTCGTCGGGACGAATGACAAACAGACCATCAGGCTTGCGCTGCTCCGAGGCGATCTTGGCGAGAAACTTGTTGGGGGCCACTCCGGCCGAGGCGGTCAATCCCAGTTCGGTGACGATGGCTTGCCGGATCTCTTGCGCCATCAGGGTGGCGCTGCCGCCACAGCAGCGACTGTGGGTCACATCGAGGTAAGCCTCATCCAGCGACAGCGGTTCAACCTGATCGGTATAGCGGAGGAAAATGGCCCTGAGCTGACGGGAGATATCCTTGTACACCGCCATTCGCCCAGGGATCAGTACCAGCGGCGGGCAGAGTTTTTTCGCCAGCGCGCTCGGCATGGCGGAGCGCACCCCGAATCGGCGCGCCACATAGTTGCAGGTCGAGATGACGCCGCGCCGCTCGGAGGCCCCACCGATGGCGAGCGGCACCTCCCGCAAGGCAGGGTTGTCCCGCATCTCCACCGCGGCAAAAAAGCAGTCCATGTCGATATGGATGATCTTACGCATACCACTGTATAAATAAACAGACACGGTACCATCTTACCCCAAGGATAAGCACAGCTCTATCTCTCTCGTTACGGCTAAAATAGTAGACTCCAAGGAGACCTTTACTACCACAATGACAAGGAGCGTTCGGGATGAAATATGTTTGGTTGGGACTCTGTTTGCTGCCGTTGACCGGCATCGGCAAGAACAACCCGACGGCAGAGTGCCGCTGGCTGTACGACCGGATTGAGATACTGGAACAGGCCATCAAGAAAGGGGACACACTCGGCACAGAGCAAGAGTTGTCACGCTGGCGTGAAGAGTTTCGCAAGAAGAAGTGCAAACAGTACGACTACTGAGCCGGACAAGATGGCGTGACCGACAACGGCAGATAACAAACGGGCCCCGATCAAAACGCTCGGGGCCCGTTTTTCAAAGCATGGCCAGCTTGATTCTGCAGCAGAGTGCGCTCAAGGCAGCACCATAGGGCCAGCAACAGTGGCAGCCACCTCATCCCCACGCAGCACCCGGACCAGTTCAAGCGCAAACTCGATGGCACTGCCCGGCCCCTGGCTGGTGATAAGGCGATGAGCCTCATCCCTGACTACCCGCTCATCTGACAGCTGCGATGTCGGTAGTCGGGGCTGAAAGCCGGGATGACAGGTAACGATGGCATCACCCAGCAGAGCATGATGTTGCAACACCACCACAGGGGCGGCGCAGATGGCAGCACGCCAGCGACCAAGAGCGGCCTGCTCTTTGAGCAGATCGATGGCCAGCGGGGTATCGCGGATCACTTCGCTGCCGGGCAGACCACCGGGTACCACGATGGCTTCAAAGTCCCGACGGGTCAGCTCGTCGATATGACAATCGGCCACCAGCTGTACCCCGCGCGACGCTTTTACCTGCCGGGATCCGGCAGGGCAGCAAGAGGCCAGCACCACCTCGATGCTGGCGCGCACCAGGGTATCGACAATGGCGACCGTCTCTATCTCTTCCGACCCGGGGGCCACCAGCACCAGTACACTCACGTTCGCCTCCTTGCAGCTTGCTCTGCCATGTAGAAGATCAGACGGCCTGACTCTTCTCTTTGATTGCCTGATAGAGACCCTGATTGACCGGTACGGCGATGCCATGCCGGGCTGCCTTGGCCAGCAGGAAGCCGGTGATGGCCTCAATCTCGGTCTCGCGTCCCAGCTCCATATCCTGATGCATGGAGGAGTAATTGTCAGCGGTCAGTTCCACCACTGTCATCACCCGACGTTGCAACTCCTCTGCCGTGGTCGCAACTCCTTCGGCACACATCACATCCGCCACTTCCACGCAGATCTGCTGCAGGGCATCGGCAAAACGGGGGCCAGCCAGCTCGCCATTTTTCAACTTGTAGAGGGCCGTCAGGGGATTGATGGCACAGTTGATGGCAAGCTTTTGCCACTGGCGCGTCAATACCTGCTCATCCCAACCAGCCTGACCCAGTGCCAGCGCCAGCTCGTCCGCGAGCGCGGCATGGGCCTTGGCGGCATCGTTGATCGGGCCAAGCCAGGTTTCCCCCTTGCCAGTATGACGGAAGACAAAATGGCCGCACTGCATGGCGCCATGGCTGGTGACACCGGCAATCACCGGATTGTGCGGGAACATCTCGACCACCTGCTCGGCAATGCCCATCCCGTTGTGCAGCAGCACGATTGGCACGCCGGCATCCAGATTGCTCACCAGCGGTGTCAGTGCGGCAATCACCTGACTGGCCTTGGTCATCACCAGCAGACGCTGGATCTTGCCGGGTTTGCTGACAAATCCGCGCTCGATATTGAGCAGCTGGACATGCCCCTCCAGCGAGGTGAAATCGATCCCCGGATGGAGCGTGGACTTATGATGTTCGCGCAACAAGACACGGGTGGATTGACCACTCTGGGTCAGCAGGGAGGCAAAAACGCCGCCGAGGGCGCCACAACCCAACAGTGACCACTTCGGAGTAACGGGTGGAATAACGGGCTGTCGGGAATTTTTTAATCCGCTTGGCATGGTGTGACTCTGTCAGGGTAAGGGTTGCAATCCTCTCAACCTGTTACCGGGGATAAGTGAAGATGTCGCTGGTGGACACTAACGGGTCCACCCGTCCTGTGCGCAGGGGATTCTAGCAGAGCAACCCCATCAAAATCAGCAAATTTGCCCGTTTTCTGGTAGATTTGCCCCCCGATAACGCAACATGAGGAGCTTTGGCTATGCCGTCATTCGATATTGTCTCTGAAGTCAAAATGAACGAGGTGTTGAACGCAGTCGACAACGCCAATCGTGAACTGGCCACCCGTTTCGATTTTCGTGGGGTAGAAGCCAGCTTCGAGTTGAACAAGGAAGAGGTAAAACTGGAAGCCGATGCCGATTTCCAGCTCAAGCAGATGGTCGAAATCCTGCGCGGTGCCCTGCTCAAGCGCAACATCGAAAACAGCTCCATGGAAGTGGGTGACTCCGTTCACTCCGGCAAACGCTTCCACCTGACCGTCAAGTTCAAACAGGGGATCGAGAAAGAGATCGCCAAGAAGCTGGTCAAGCTGATCAAGGACTCCAAAATCAAGGTACAGGTCGCCATCCAGGGTGATGAAGTACGTGTCACCGGCAAGAAGCGTGACGATCTGCAAGAGACCATGGCACTGGTCCGTGGCGCCGACCTGGGCCAACCGATGCAGTTTCAGAATTTCCGCGACTGATGATGGGAGAGAAGGGCTCTCCCTTCTCCTCTTCTTTAATCGTCCGAGCATAAAAAAACCGGAGCAAATGCTCCGGTTTTTTGTTCCCCAAGTTTTATTAGAACTTGTAGGTAACAGAGAAGTAGTGGCTGAAGCCGGTGCTCTTCCACGGGGTACCGTCGTAGGCTTTGGAGCCATCTTTGGTACCGTAGGCATCCATGAAATACTTCAGGCCATAACCAACCGCGTAGCGATCGGAGTGCCAGTAGATACCGTGGAAGGTGGCCAGGTTGTCGCTGGTACGGTCAGCACGGTCATGGGTATCCAGGCCGAATTGATAATCCAGATAACCCTGGTAGGAGACAAAGCTGCCATTGCCGAAGGTATAGAAAGGCTTGAACCAGTTCATGGAGAACTGATAACCGTTCCACTCACCTTCTTCTTCGGTGAAGAACTGGTTCTCGGTGGCGTGACGTGCATACAGGTTCATGCCAACCTTGCCAAACCAGGGAACCATCACATCGGCACCCAGACCCAGCTGGTTTTCCATCTGCTTGTCACCAACGTTGTTCAGGTTGGCAATGTAAAGCTCTTGCACAGGACCAAAGGAGAGATCTTTACCTGTCAGCGCATCCAGAGACATACGCGGTGCAAACTTCATGAACAGGTTCTGACCATGGTGTTTATTGCTGTGACGGGAGTCGAAAATATCGAATACGTCGACGTAACCGTACAGGTCAAACAGGCCGGAGCGACCACCGAACTCCATCTCAAAATAGGTATCGTTGTAGTCCTCTTCACCGGTAGTGAAAGGGCGCTGGTCGATGGTGTGCATGACGTTGAACTGCATCCACTTGTAGTCATTCTTGTGGATATCACCGCTGTAGTCAGCAGCAAAGGCTGGAGTTGCGGCAGCAGCCAGCAGACCGGTAGCGATCAGAGTCTTGGTAAATTTGGCCATTTTATTGGTCTCTTGTGCGTTAGTTGAGGTTTTCCGTAGCCTGCCCACAAGGAGCG
>NZ_JAAKNE010000112.1:0-14487 GCF_049170755.1 Aeromonas sp. 604176 | reverse complement strand
CGTCGAACCACTCGGAGAGATAGAAAGGCTTGAAGTAGAAGGCCAGAAAAAAGCCTCTGGCTTTGCGCATCATGGTGGTTTGTCGCGTCCTGTGACAAAGATGGCATCACCTTAGCACGCCCGAATTTTGCCCGGCAAGAGGCAGCCGCAGGGCAGTAGCAAAATCCCGATCATGGTCAAGGCAGGCGGGATCCGTTAGGCTCGAAGCACCTTGCCATCCCATAACAGACCCACAGCGACCGATGAATTTTCTGGCCCATCTCCATCTGGCTGCCCACACCCGAAGCTCCCTCACCGGTAATCTGCTCGGCGATTTCGTCAAAGGCACGCTGCCCACGGGGCTTGCCGCCCACTTCGATGAGGGGATCTGGCTACACCGCAAAATTGACGCTTTCACCGACGGCCACCCTGAGCACAAGGCGGCCGTCGCCTGTTTCGAGGCCCCCTGGCGCCGCTTTGGCGGCATAGTGGTGGATATGATCTACGACCACTGGCTGAGCCAGCACTGGGAGCTGTTCAGTACCGAGCCCCTTCCCCGCTTCCTGCAACGCAGTTATGAACAGCTATTGGCGGATCACCCACGCCTGCCGGATGGACTGCCACTCCCCCTCAAGCGGATGGCCGAGCAAAACTGGATCGCCTCCTACCGCCACAAGGAGGGGCTGGGGCAAGCGCTGAATGGCATCGGCCGCCGACTGCGCCGTCCGGTACAACTGGGAGAGGCGCTGTTGACCCTCGATGAGTCGCAGTGGCAAACATGCGAGGCGGGATTTCTGCGTTTCTATCCCCAGTTGATGGACTTTAGCCAGCAACAGCTGGCCCAATATCGGGCAGCCCACGGGGCACAGTAATCCCTCTGGATAGCCCTGCGTCCCCATAAAAAACGCCCCTTGCGGGGCGTTTGTCATCAGTTGGCTTCGTCTTTCTTTTTGCGAATGCTTAAGCCAAGTTCGCGACCACGCAGTCGGGCGTAATAGATGGTGCCGACAAAGGCGATAGTGGTGAACAGCAGTTCCACCACAGCCAGCCACCGCTCCCCCTCATCCGTGGTGATCAGGGTGAGGGCGTGGAGGAAATAGGGCATCAACACGAAGTTGCCCCAGGCGTGGGTGTAGGGGTTGCCCTGCACTATACCCTTGAGAGGGAAGAGCAGCGGCACCGTCCAGATCACCGGCAACAGCCAGGGGTTGAGGTCCGGATGGGGCGACAGCCACAGATGCCAGAGGATGACCCAGCACAGCAGGCCGAAGAAGCCGACCAGAGTCAGCCAACGTGCGAAGCGGGTGCTCACTTGAGGATCTCCAGCACCTGCTCCGGCGGGCGACCGATGCGGGCCTGGCCGTTCTTGATGACGATAGGCCGCTCGATGAGCTTGGGATACTGGTGCATGGCGCGAATGAGGTCATCGCCGCTCACCTCGCCAAGCCCCAGCTCCTTGTAGAGATCTTCCTTGGTGCGCATCAGCTGACGCGGATCGCTGAACCCCAGCTGGCTCAGCAGGGTGCGGATCTCTGCCTCGCTCGGGGCCTGCTCCAGATAGAGCACCACATCCGGGGCGATCCCGTGCTGTTCCAGCAAGGCCAGGGTTTCACGGCTCTTGGAGCAGCGCGGATTGTGGTAGATTTGGGTCTCGCTCATGATAACTCCCTGATTAATCGCAAGATGGGACAAGAAACGGCGCTATTGTAGGGGAAACTGATGGTCAGGGTAAGCGCGCGAGTGCAGGAATTGAAACGAATTTGTTGGCTGATTGTGGCCGGCCTGCTGACGGCCTGCAGCCCGGCTCCTCCGTTCACCGACAGCCAGAACCAGCCGGTGGCCCTGGCCGACTTTGCCGGCAAGCCGCTGTTGGTCAATTACTTCGCTCCCTGGTGTGCCCCCTGCCTGCGGGAGATACCGCTGCTGGAGGCGCTGGCACGGGAGGGGCAAACTGCCGTGGTAATGGTCAACTATGACCCGACCACCCCGACCGAGCTCGCCAAACTGGCCGGGCAGTACCACATCAAGGTGCCGCTGCTCATCGCCCGGCAGGAGGCGAGCCTCCCCTTCCCCCGCCCCGCCGGGCTGCCCACCAGCTATCTGCTCGATGGCGAGGGCAAGCTCCAGCAAACCCTGGTGGGCGAGCTCACCCCATCGCGGCTCGAGGCCCTCAGGGCATCCGTCAAACCAGTTGGCCACTGAGCGCCCAAACCCTTGCGAAAAAGCCAGCCAGCTGGCGTTCCCGCCATTCTCTTCGCCATCATAAAACAACAAGGGCGCACCGAGGTGCGCCCTTGTCGTGAGTGAGAGCCGCTGGCCCGTCAGCCCTTGAGGCTGTCGAGATCCTTCTTGGCCCGCTCCAGCTCGGTGATGCGCGCCTCCAGACGAGCCAGGGTCATCCGGTCGCTGGTGGTACCGCGCGCCACGATCAGCTCGTCGATGGCAGCCTGATAATCCCCGCGCAGCGCGAGCATCTCGGCCCGCGCCATATGCAGCTCGGTCATTCTGCCCGCCTTGCGATAGGCATCGGCCAGCAGGTTCCAGGCCAGATTGTTCTCCTCATGGGCACGGGCATAGGGGTCGAGGATGGCGATGGACTTCTTGTAGTTGCCGCTCTCGAGGTAGGCGTTGCCGAGGTTGACCACCACCACTTCGTTGTCCGGCATCCGGCTGCGGAACTTCTCGAGGCGCGCGATGGCCTGAGCACTGCGCCCCTTGGCCAGATCGATGTCGGTCTGGGCATCGACGATAAAGAGATCTTCCGGATGACGGGCCGCCAGCTCCTGCATCAGGGTATCAGCCTCGTCGGTGCGCTTGAGCTGGATCAGCGCCAGCGCCTTGCCATAGATGGCGGCATCCTTGAGCGGATAATCCCCCTTCTGGATCCGGGTATCGAAGTAGCTCAGCAGCCCCTGCGGGGTATCGGTACCAAAACGGACCTGAATACGTACCTTGGCCAGCCAAAAGTCGAGGCTGGGCGGCAAGTCGCGGCGGCCATAGCTGCCCGCCCGAGCGCGTGCCTCGCTGATCCGGGTCTCCGGCAGCGGGTGAGTGAGCAGCATTTCCGGCGGCTTGCTGGCGTAACGGTACTCGGCAGCCAGTTTCTGGAAGAAATTGGCCATCCCCATGGGATCGAAACCGGCATCATAGAGCGTCTTCATGCCGATGCGATCCGCTTCATATTCGTTGTCACGGGTGTAGTTGATGGCGGACTGCATGGAGAGGCCCAGCGTGGTCTGCAGCGCGGCGATACCGGCGGTCGGGTTGATCACCGCCAGCGCGATGGAGCCCACCAGACCGGCCAGGGTCACTGCCGAGCTACTCGCCTGCGCCTCCATGTAACGGGCGATATGGCGCTGGGTCACGTGGGTGATTTCGTGGGCCAGTACCGAGGCCAGCTCGCTCTCGCTGTCGGCGTAGAGGAATAGACCAGTGTGCACCTTGACTCGCCCGCCGAGGAAGGCGGCCGCGTTGATGCTGGGATCATTGATGAGGAAGAAGGTAAACGGGAAACGCACCCCATCGGCGTTGGTCAGCAGTCGCTGGCCCAGATCGTCGATGTACTGGCTCAGCACCGGATCATCGATGATCGGCAAGCCGGCACGGGCAAAACGCATAAAGGCGTTGCCGTAACGCACTTCCTGCTCGATGGGCAGGGCCGCCACCCCGGCCGTGCCGATGTCGGGAAGCTGATTGTTGGCCTCGGCATGAAACGTGGCGCCCATCAGGGAAGCCAACAGGGGAAGCGATGCCATCAGGGGGGAAAAGCGTGCCACGTTATCTCTATCTCCATCAGAAAGGGCCTCGGCAGAATACCCTTGCCCATCAAGGGCTACAAGCGTTGTTTCACGCCCTTATCACGGCCATAATAGCGGCCACCTGCCTGATGGAGTCCCCATGGAAGTTCTCGACCTGACCCCCTGGCGTTGCCCCGAGCCGCTGATCCGGCTCAAGCTCTGGTTAAGGAAGGCCCAAAGCGGTCAAACCGTCACCATCCGGCTGGCCGATGCGGGCTCCCGGCAGGATATTCCAGCCTATCTGCACCGTCAGGGCCACCATGTCGAGATGCAGCAAGAAGCGGACAATACCCTCTCTTTGCAGTTGGTTGTCGGGGCGAAACAACCATCTTGAGCCCCAGTGATGTAAGGATGCCGTCATGTTAGAAGTATTGAAGCGCTGGTATCAGACCCGTTTTTCCGATCCCGATGCCGTTACCCTTTTCCTGTTGCTGGTGTTCTGCTTCACCATCATCTGGCTGTTTGGCGATCTGCTGGCCCCCCTGCTGGTGGCGCTGGTAATGGCCTATCTGCTGGAGTGGCCGGTCGCCCGGCTGCAAAAAGCGGGGCTGTCGCGCACCCTGGCCACCAGCGTCATTCTGATCCTCTTTATTGCGGTAGCAGTCGCCTCCTTGCTGGGTCTTATCCCGACGCTGGTGAGCCAAGGGATCAATCTGGCCAAAGAGGCGCCGGCCATGCTGACCCACGCTCAGGATTATGTGCGCACCCTGCCTGACAAATACCCCGAGCTCATCGACGTCAGTCTGGTGGAGACCGTCATCGACAATATTCGCCAGCGCATCCTCAGTGGCGGCGAGCATCTGGTAAGCGCCTCCCTCAGTTCGCTGGTCAACGTGGTCGCCATCATGATTTACCTCATTCTGGTGCCGCTGATGGTCTTCTTTATGCTCAAGGACAAGCGGGTCTTGATGGGCAGCCTGCGCCGCTTCCTGCCGCGCAACCGCACCTTGGTCAACCGGGTGTGGGTCGAGATGAACAACCAGATCATCAACTACATCCGTGGCAAGGTGATCGAGATCCTGATCGTCGGCATCGCCACCTATGTCCCCTTCGCCCTGATGGGGCTGCGCTACTCGGTGCTGCTGGCGGTCGCGGTCGGCTTCTCGGTGCTGATCCCCTATATCGGCGCCGCCGTGGTGACCGTACCGGTAGCCATGGTCGCCCTGTTCCAGTGGGGGCTCACCCCCGAATTCGCCTGGCTGATGGTGGCCTATCTGGTCATTCAGGCCCTCGATGGCAACCTGCTGGTACCTGTGCTCTTCTCGGAAGCGGTCAACCTCCATCCGGTGGCCATCATCATCGCCGTGCTGGTCTTCGGCGGCTTGTGGGGATTCTGGGGAGTCTTCTTCGCCATTCCCCTCGCCACCCTGGTCAAGGCGGTGATCAATGCCTGGCCAAAACGCGAAGAGATGCCCGGTGCCGCAAAATAACCTGCTTCCCCTGCAATCGTGACAACGGAGTGTCCATGACCTTTTTTCGTCAAATCAGAGCGGCAGGGCTGACGGCCCTGCTCCTCGCTGCCGCCCTCCCAGCGCGTGCCGATATCGATCTTGGCGCCATGGATCTGCTCACCAGCGACAGCCCTACCAGCCCGGTGCCACAGGGCTTTGTCGCCGGTGCAGCGCTCATCGGGGGACAGGCCCGTTATGAAGCGCAGGACAACGCCCTTTACGCCATCCCGGGCTTTATCTATTTTGGCGACCAGTTCATGTTTCTGGGGGATCGGGCCCGCTACTACTTCCACAAGGATGAGAACTTGGCCCTCTACGGCTATGGCCGGGTCCGTTTTGGCAATCTGGATCCCGAGGACTCTCCGGCCTTTACTGGCATGGAGCAGCGAAAATGGCAGCTGGAAGGCGGGATCGGTGGCAACATCATCACCCCCTACGCCCTGCTGACCGTGCGTGCCAACAGCGATGTCACCGGCCGCAGCAAGGGACAGGAGCTGCTGCTGTGGGCCGATTTCCCCATCCTGCGTGACAACCTGCTGATCATGCCGGGGATGGGGCTGATGCTGCGCAGCGACAAGATGGCCAACTACTACTTCGGCGGCATCTCCGAGAGCGAGGCAACCGCCCAGCGGCCCGCCTGGGATACCGGTACCACCCTCTCCCCGATGGCGGCGCTCATCACCAGCTATCGCTTCAGTCCCGACTGGATCGGCATGTTTGCCATGAACTACGAATGGTACGACGGCGACATCGAGCACAGCCCGCTGGTCCAGCACACTGGCGAACTCTATGCCGGCGTGGGGATCGGCTATATCTGGTAGTCGGCATAGCAGGCAGCGACAAGACCAGACGCGCAAAACAAAAAGGGAGCCATCGGCTCCCTTTTTGTTTTGCGGCGCACGCCTTACAGCGCAGCCAGAAACGCGCCCAGCTGCTCATTGACGAAGGCCGGATTTTCCAGCGACGAGATGTGGCCAGCCATCGGGATCTCCCTGAACGGGCAACCCAGCACCTCGGCCATCAGATAGCCCTCCAGCACCGGACGCGCCTTGTCTTCGCAGCCGGTCATCACCAGTGCGGGAGTGGTGATCTCCTCCAGCCACTCGATACGATCTTCGCGGGTCACAAAGCTGCGGCCCACCGCCACCATGGCGGCAATCTTCTCGTTTGGCCAAGCGGCCAGACGCGCCTTGAAACCACTCATCAGCGCCTCATCAGGCTGGCTGGCAAAGAAGATAGGCGCCACCTGTTCGATGATGGGTGCAGGGACGGTGCCGAGCTGCTCGATCATCGCCAGCATGCCTAGGTAGCGCTCGCAGGTGATCTGCGGTTCAAGGCCGACAAAACTGTCCATCAGCACCAGACCCTTGAGGCGGTTTGGCACCATGCGCGCCAGCTCCACACCCCACATGCCACCGATGGAGAGGCCCACCAGTACGAACTCGTCAACCCCGAGGGCATCGAGCAGCGCCAGGTGATCCCGCGCCAGAGTCGCCAGGGTGCAGCCACCTTCGGGGAGCAGGTCGGAATCACCGTGGCCCCACAGCTCGGGAACGATGCAGCGATAGCTGCCCTTGAGCGCCTCGATTTGCGGCGCCCACATGGCGCTGTCCCACAGATAGCTGTGGCCAAACAGCAGTACCGGCCCTTGCCCTTCATCCAGATAGGCCATCCGGCGGCCCGCTATCTCCATAAAATGCTTCATGTTATCTCCTGTTGCCAGCGATGGGCGGGCAGTGTATCACGTCCCCCTTGGCAGGTGACGCCTCCCTGGTGCAAGCTGACAGTGACTCAAAGAAGTCACCCATGAAAGGATGCCAAAAGGAGAAGCCCATGGCGAAGGAGAAGAGCAAGAAGCGGCCACGTCTGGACAAGAAGTGCTACGAGCACCACCTTGCCCATCTGCAGGAGGAGCTGGTCAAGCTGCAGGAGTGGGTCAAGCAGGAGGGACTGAAGGTGGTGGTGCTGTTCGAAGGACGGGACGCCGCCGGTAAAGGGGGCGTCATCAAGGCGATTACCGAACCGCTCAACCCCCGGGTCTGCCGGGTCACGGCGCTGCCCGCCCCCTCCGATCGGGAGCGCTCCCAGTGGTACTTTCAGCGTTATGTGGCCCACCTGCCCGCCGCTGGCGAAATGGTGCTGTTTGACCGCTCCTGGTACAACCGGGCCGGAGTCGAGCGGGTGATGGGATTTTGCAGCGACGCCGAGTATCGCGAGTTTCTGCGTGCCTGCCCCGAGTTTGAGCGGATGCTGATCCGCTCCGGCATCACCTTGATCAAATACTGGTTCTCGGTCAGCGACGAGGAGCAGGAGAAGCGCTTCAAGGAGCGGATCAACACCCCCATCAAGCGCTGGAAATTCAGCCCGATGGATTTGCAGTCCCGCTCACGCTGGGTGGAATACTCCCGCGCCAAGGATGACATGTTCACCTACACCGACACCGAGGATTGCCCCTGGTTCGTGGTGGAGGCGGACGACAAGCGCCGTGCCCGCCTCAACTGCATCGCCCATCTGCTGAGCAAGGTGCCCTACGAGGCGATCCACTACGAGCCCATCAAACTCCCCCCCATCAAGACCGAAGGGTATGAGCGCCCGCCGCTGGCCAGCCAGACCTTTGTGCCCGATATTACCGCCGAACTCGAGGCCTGAACCGGGTTACCTTGCCTATCTGCGTGTTCAAATCGCAGGCAATAAAAAGCCGGTCTGACGACCGGCAAAAAGGCATTGATTATTAAGAAAGGAAAACCGGCACAACAAAAAATCAGGTACGGATATATTTGGCGGTACGGGGGAACGCCTGCTCCTTGGCATCGAACAGGTAGCAGGCTTCGGCCGGGATACCCACGCTGTAGGTTTGACCGGTCGCCACATCCACATCCGAGGTGGCCTTGACGGTAAAGTCGTGACCATCCACATCCATATAAACGAAGGACTCGGCACCCAGGTGCTCGGCCACCTGCACGATCCCGCTCACCTTGCTGTGTGCATGGGGGTGATCCAGCGGCATCAGGTGCTCGGGGCGAATGCCCAGCTCCACCTTGTCACCCACAGCGCCACTGCGGGCATCGACCCGGGCACGCACGGTATCGCCAGAGGTCAGCTTGACCAGGCACTCCTGCTCGCCAATCTCCAGCAACTCGCCCGCCAGGAAGTTCATCTTGGGAGAGCCGATAAAGCCCGCCACGAACTTGTTGTCTGGGTTGTGGTAGAGATCCAGCGGTGAACCGAACTGTTCCAGGTTGGTGGCAGCTTCGGCCTTGAGCGGGCTCAGCACAACAATCTTGTCGGCCAGGGTCATCGCTTCCACCTGATCATGGGTCACGTAGATGATGGTGGAGTTAAGCTCTTTGTGCAGCTTGGCGATCTCGATCCGCATCTTGACCCGCAGCGCGGCATCCAGGTTGGAGAGCGGCTCGTCAAACAGGAACACCTGCGGCTGCTGCACGATGGAGCGACCGATGGCGACACGCTGACGCTGACCACCGGAGAGCGCCTTGGGCTTTCTGTCCAGCAGCGGCTCAAGACCCAGGATCTCGGCGGCGCGCATCACCCGCTTGTGGATGTTCTCCTTGTCCATTTTCTTGAGCTTCAGACCAAAGGCCATGTTCTCGTAGATGTTCATGTGCGGATAGAGGGCGTAGGACTGGAACACCATGCCGACGTTGCGCTCTACCGGCGGCACGTCGTTCATGTAGCGACCGCCGATGGTCAGCTCACCGCTGGTGATGTCTTCCAGACCCGCGATCATCCGCAGCAGGGTGGATTTACCGCAGCCGGACGGGCCGACGAAGACGATGAATTCGCCCTCCTTGATGGAGAGGTTGATGTTGCGCAGGGTGTCCTTGTGAACAGCCGGATCGTAATTTTTGCGAACGTTGTTGAGTACTACTTCAGCCATGACGAGCTCCGCTCTTGAATCTTTGCAAATCGTGATAGCGGGGGGAGTCAGCTCCCCCGGCCATAAACTTAACCTTTCACACCACCGGCGGTCAGACCGCCAACCAGCCAGCGCTGTGCCAACAGGAAGACCACTGTGATGGGGAAACCGGAGAGCACTGCGGCCGCCGCGAAATCACCCCACAGATAGTTCTGCGGATAGAGGTACTGCTGGGCCCCGACCGCCAGGGTCAGATTGTTCACATCCTGCAGCAGGATGGAGGCCATGGGCACCTCGGTAATGGAACCGATAAAGGCCAGAATAAACACTACAGCTAGGATGGGCACCGACAGAGGCAACAGGATCAGACGGAATGCCTGCCACGGGGTTGCACCGTCGATGGCCGCCGCCTCCTCCAGGGAGGAGTCGATGGTCTCGAAGTAGCCCTTGATGGTCCAGACGTGCAGGGCAATCCCCCCCATGTACGCCAAGATCAGGCCACCGTGGGTGTTGAGACCCAGCCAGGGAATATAGTCACCAATCTTGTTAAAGAGCGCGTAGATGGCTACCAGCGCCAACACCGCCGGGAACATCTGGAAAATCAGCATGCCCTGCAGGATGGTGGACTTGCCACGAAAACGCAGGCGGGCAAAGGCGTAAGCACAGGTGGTGGAGAGCGTCACGATCATCAGGGCAGTGATGCCGGCGATCTTGATGGAGTTCCACAACCAGGTCAGCACCGGGAACGGCGGCGGCGTGATGCTGCCGTCGGCGTTGGTGATGGACATGCCCAGCGCAAGCTTCCAGTGATCCAGCGTCGGATTGGAGGGGATGATCTCCCCTACCGCGAAGTTACCGTTACGGAACGAGATGGCGATAACCATGATCAACGGGAAGATGATCAACGCCAGGAAGCCCCACATGACCAGGTGGGTTGCCCACACCCGGTATTTGACTGATTTGGGTTGTACGATTGCCATGTTGAAGCCTCCTTACAGCTGCTTGTCGGCTTTGGACAATTTCAGGTTGAGCAGCGCCAGCGCACCCACGATGAGGAAGATAGCTGTGGCGATGGCACTGGCCAGACCGTAGTCCTGACCACCCGATCCCTGGAACGCAATCCGGTAGGTATAACTCACCAGCAAGTCGGTGGTACCGGCCGGGGTGCTGGCGCCGATGATGTCGGGCGCACCGTTGGTCAACAACTGGATAAGCACGAAGTTGTTGAAGTTGAATGCGAACGAGGCAATCAACAGCGGTGTCAGCGGCTTCATCAGCAGCGGCACGGTGATCTTGAAGAAGTTCTGCACCGGACCGGCACCGTCCATGGCGGACGCTTCATAAAGATCTTCCGGAATGGCTTTGAGCAGGCCCATGCAGAGGATCATCATGTAGGGGTAGCCGAGCCAGGTGTTTACAATCAGGATCATCACCTTGGCCAGGAAGGGGTTGGTATACCAGTCCGGCTTGATGCCAAACGCCGCTTCCAGGAACATGTTGATCTCACCGAAGTTCTGGTTGAACAACCCCTTGAACACCAGAATGGAGATAAACGCCGGGATCGCATAGGGCAGGATCAACATGACCCGATAGAAACCGCGCCCCTTGAGCTCTTCCCACTGCACCAGACAGGCCAGCACCATGCCGATAGCCAAGGTGAAAGCGACGGAGCAGGTTGAGAAGATCACGGTCCAGATGAAGATCTGCAGGAAGGGTGACTGGATGCCCGGATCGGTGACGATGCGCGCGAAGTTCTTCCAACCGACGCTCACCACAAAGCCCGGAGCAATACCCTTGCCGACAAACTGACCCTGTTCGTCGATGTACTGATAGAAGCCGGTCTCGCCATTGGGCAGCATCAGCTCGCCATTCTGGGTATCACGCAGCAGGTTGCTGTCTTTGATCACCACGCCGGACTTGAGCACGGCACCATCCATCAGACGGGTGTAGTGCTGCTTCTGGGCGGCAAACTTGCGCAGGCTGCTCAGGGTCAGGTGGGTACCGCCATCCGGCAGCACCAGATCAAGGTCACTCAGGTGAGTACGATGCTCAACAATGGCGCGGATCGGTGCGGCCTTGCTGGCCGCTTCGCCAGTGAAGGGCTGCAGCTCGACCACTTGCTGGGTGTTCTGCACACGGCCCTCGCGGGACGCCAGCTCACGGGCCTTGTTGGTCATCAGGGAAACAGGTTGGCTGATAAAGGATTGATCATCCTGTGTCAGCAGCAGCTGGAACTGGCCGTTGTCGCCACCCAGCAGGGTAAAATCGAATTCACCGCCCGCCACCTTGTAGGTTTTCTTCAGGTGGTAGTCCCGCGCCTGCTCCACGGAGAGCAAGTTGGACCCCGAATAGTTGGTGAAGGCAATGCCAATGGTGTAGGCAAGAGGGAAGATGATAAACACAACCATGCCCGCAACACCCGGAAAGATGTAGCGATGGGCATAGGTCTTCTTGTTCATGAAGACATACAGACCGACGGAAACCACCACCAGATCCAGCAGCGCGAATACCCACTCGCCACTGGCGTACATCATCACGGCTGCGTAGCCGTTGAGGATGGCAACCAGGGCCGCTATGGTCCACTTAAGCCAGGTGTGCTTATCCTTCGGACCGGCATAGGACTCAACAGAAGGTACTACTTCCATGCCAATTAACCTTTATAACGCCAAGAGAGATTTGAGAGAGTGGGAGGCCATGACGGCCTCCCGGGTAGTGCGTGCTTACTGAACGATACGCTTGGCAGCGGTATCCAGAGCTTCGTCAACACCCTGACGACCGGAGGTCACGTTCTTGAGGGCAGTTTCGAAGGAAGACCAGAAACGGCTCATCTCGGGAACGGATGGCATCGGCTCGCCAGCCTGGGCGTTCAGCATGGTGGCCTTAATGTGCGGATCGGATTCCAGGGTCTTCTGGAAGGATTTCAGCGCAACGGCACCCAGCGGCTTGTCGGCGTTAACCGGCGCCAGACCGGCATCGGTCAGCAGGTAGTTTTCCAGGAACTCGATAGCCAGATCCTTGTTCGGGCTGGCAGCGTTGATGGTGGCACCCAGTACGCCAACGAAGGCTTTGGCCGGCTTGCCGTTCAGGGTCGGCAGCGGCGCTACGCCGTACTTGATGCCGCTCTTGTCCAGGTTGCTCCAGGCCCAGGGACCATTGATCATCATGGCCACTTCGCCCTTGTTAAACTTGGCGTCCATCACACCGTAGTCGATGCCTTTTTCCAGGTGACCGGACTTGATCATCTCGGAGATGTAACCCACGCCCATCTTGGCGCCCGCATTGTTCACGCCGGTATCTTTAACGTCATAACCGGTAGCGGTTTTCTTGAAGGCGTAACCACCGTTGGCAGCCACCAGCGGGTAGCTGAAGTACGGGGTGTCATAAGCCCACATGATGGCGCGCTTGCCGTTTTTCTTCAGAGTCTCGTCAATCTTGGCGATCTCTTCGAAAGTTTTCGGCGGCTCGGGCAGAAGGTCTTTGTTATAGATCAGGCTGACCGCTTCCATGGCAACCGGGTAACCATAGGTTTTGCCATCAACAGTCATGGCATCCCATGCCAGCTGTTCAAATTTGCCTTTGGTGGCAGCGTTCGGGGTCACGGGGACCAGCAAACCGGCTTTGACCCACTCACCGTAACGGTCGTGAGCCCAGAAGAAGATGTCCGGGCCGTTGCCAGTGGCTGCGGCTTGCTGGAATTTCACTTCAACCTGATCCGGGTGAGCCACAGTAACCTTGATGCCGGTTTCTGCTTCAAACTTCTTACCCACTTCAGCCAGACCGTTGTATCCCTTGTCACCGTTGATCCAGATGGTCAGCTGGCCTTCATCGATGGCAGCAGTAGCAGAGCAAGCGACGCCAAGAGTGGCCAGACCGATCAGGGATGACAGCAATTTCTTTTTCATGAGCCTTTCCTTGTATTAGTTCCGCGCTGTAAGAGCATTGTGTGCGAGATGAATATTATCCCAAGCGGCAAACGGCTCACATGACGCAACTCGCATTTTTGAAATGCAATTACGTATTTCCTTCCAGAAAGTTTTGAAAACATTTTCTTATTTCAGGGGGTTAGCGCCATTTATTGGCATATTTCTCGCCAATGCAAGAAATTAAATTACCAAATAGAAATAAAAAAACACGATTGAAAGGGTTTTCACCTCATTGAAAACCCTTTCACATGGATAATTCTGTTTAATTTGTTAACAAAGCACCGAGTTGGTTTCGCTGCCCCCTGCCCCATTAAATAAAAAGACACCGCAGCGAACTGCGGTGTCTTTTTGCCAAAAATGAAGGCCGGATCACATTATGACTGGCGCAGCAGCTGATCCTTGAGATTTGGCGGCACCCCCTTGATGGTCAGGGTATCGGTCTGCGGGTCATAAAACACCCTGCAGTTCAACAGTTTCTGCTCGAAGCTCAGGGTCAGGCCGCCCCCGGAGCCGACAAACTTGGTCAAGCCGCGCAGGGTGGAACGGTCAGCCGGGAAACGCTCTTCCAGCTCATACTCCCGACCGATAAAGCTGTAAAAATCGAGATCGCCATCGCCGGGCAATTCTGCTGACAGCTCCTTGATCTCGATCTCTTCACCGGCACTCGCCTGTTCGGAGCAATATTTGAAGACCTGCTTTTTATAGTCATTGCGCTCGGTCGGTTCGAGCTGGCGACTGTCGCAATAATCTTCTACCGCCTGCAGCAAGCCTTTATTCTGCACCTTGGCATCCATCCCCTCACGGGCCCCCAGCAGATCCATAAAGAAATCGCCCAGTTTGCGACCGATACGTCCCTTGCTGAAGGTGATATAGCGGCGCGAATCCGGTTGGGTTTTCCATTCGGTCAAATCGATACGAGCCACCAGATTGAGTTTGCCGATATCGAGATACTGGATATGACGCAACTCCAGCGCTTCGCTGACGGTGACGCTCTCCTTGCCTTCCAGCAGAGCGATCATCAAGTAGTCAACCCCCACGTAGTTGTACTTGGCAAACAGCAGTACCCCCTGCTCATCGAGGGCGTGCTCCACCAGTTGCCTGACCAGCAGCTGGGTCATCTCCACCGAGAAGGGGACGAATTCGAGCTGCTCGTCGAGCAGTTTTTCCAGCGCAATGCGAAACTGGGGAGAAGGCTGTTTGGGAGCCTCTTCACCGTCAGCCAGCTCGGCGACGGCGGCCTCGGGGTCTGCAAAAAAGCCAAAGCCCTTGCCCCCCTTGCCATTGTAAATGCGGTGCAGCTCCGCCATCAGCCCCTGTACTGCCTCGTCAGCAGGCAGAAGCTGGCTGCGGGTGTCGGCGTGAGGTTGACCATCGCCGCCCTGGCGCAGGGAGTGAAGAATGATCTTGTCGATATCGAGACTCATGTCACAAAGCCATAGTGTTAGCCGAAAGGGTGAAGT
>NZ_JAAKNE010000111.1:0-14561 GCF_049170755.1 Aeromonas sp. 604176 | reverse complement strand
GGGATGTTCATGGAGTTGGAGGTGGCCACGAACATCACGTCCGACAGGTCATAATCCACTTCCAGATAGTGATCGTTAAAGCTGTTATTCTGCTCCGGATCCAGCACTTCCAGCAAGGCGGATGCGGGATCGCCACGCATGTCCGAGCTCATCTTGTCGATCTCGTCGAGCAGGAACAGCGGGTTCTTCACGCCGACTTTCGCCATCTTCTGGATAAGCTTGCCGGGCATGGAACCAATATAGGTACGGCGGTGACCGCGGATCTCCGCTTCGTCACGCACCCCACCCAAGGCCATCCGCACATATTTGCGGCCGGTCGCCTTGGCGATGGATTGGCCCAGCGAGGTCTTGCCCACACCGGGAGGGCCAACCAGACAAAGGATGGGGCCCTTGAGCTTGTTCACCCGCGCCTGCACCGCCAGATATTCGAGGATGCGATCCTTGACCTTCTCGAGGCCATAGTGATCGGCATCCAGCACCTCTTGCGCCTTGCCCAGGTCTTTCTTGACCTTGGAGCGCGCCTTCCACGGCACCTGCACCATCCAGTCCACATAGCTGCGAACCACGGTAGCCTCGGCGGACATGGGAGACATCATCTTCAGCTTGGCAAGCTCGGCCTGGGCCTTTTCACGGGCATCTTCCGGCATGCCAGCCTCTTCAATCTTGCGATTGAGAGCTTCAAACTCATCCGGGCTATCTTCCAGCTCACCCAGCTCTTTCTGGATGGCCTTCATCTGCTCGTTGAGGTAATACTCGCGCTGGCTCTTTTCCATCTGCTTCTTGACGCGAGTACGGATGCGCTTCTCGACCTGCAGCAGGTCAATTTCCGACTCCATCATAGCCATCAGGAATTCGATGCGCTCGGAGACTGAGACGATCTCCAGCACCTTCTGCTTGTCTTCCAGCTTGAGCGGCATGTGGGCCGCCATGGTGTCAGCCAGACGCGCAGCATCGTCGATCGCCGAGATCGAGGTCAGTACCTCGGGCGGGATCTTCTTGTTGAGCTTGATATAGCCTTCAAACTGGCCGATGGCGGAGCGAACCAGCACTTCCTGATCCTTCTCCTCAATGGCTTGGGAGGGGATGTACTGGGCCTCGCAGACAAAGAAATCCTTGTCGTCGATCATCCGCTCCAGGCGGGCACGCTGTCCCCCCTCTACCAGCACCTTGACGGTGCCGTCCGGCAGCTTGAGCATCTGCAGAATATTGGCCACTGTCCCGACGGTGAAGATCTCCTCCACAGTCGGCTCATCGGTTGACGCATCCTTCTGGGCCACCAGCAGAACTTTCTTGTCCTGCTCCATGGCCGCTTCCAGACAGCGAATGGATTTTTCCCGCCCCACAAAGAGTGGAATGACCATGTGGGGATAAACCACCACGTCACGAAGAGGCAGGACGGGAATCTCGATGCGTTCTGAACGCTCTAGGTTCATATATGTCCTCTCGGCTTGTTATACCGTTGGCAAAGCGCTTGGCTGAGTATATGGGGGCGCTGAGATGAGATTCAATCGCCGAAACCGTAAAAAGCATGAAAGGGGCAAAAAGCCCCTTCCATTTGATTAAAAATCAGACATTTACTCTGATGCAGCAGCCTGGGTTTCGGGATTTTCGTAAATCATCAAGGGCGCGGAGTCCCCTTTGATCACGGTCTCGTCGATCACCACCTTGCTGACCCCTTCCAGAGAAGGCAGGTCATACATGGTATCCAGCAGCACGGCTTCCACGATGGAACGCAGACCACGAGCACCGGTTTTACGCTCCATCGCCTTGCGGGCAATGGCGTTGAGCGCATCGTCACGGAACTCCAGCTCAACCCCTTCCAGATCGAACAACGCCGCGTACTGTTTGGTCAGCGCGTTTTTCGGCTCTTTCAGGATCTGGATAAGCGCGGATTCGTCCAGCTCGGTCAGGGTCGCGACCACCGGCAGACGGCCGATGAACTCGGGGATGAGACCATACTTGATCAGATCTTCCGGCTCTACCTTGGCGAAGGTCTCGCTCAGGGTGGCCTTGGCATCCTTGGATTTCACCTCGGCGCCAAAACCGATACCGGTTCCCTTCACGGAACGCTGCTCGATCACCTTGTCCAGACCGGCAAAGGCACCGCCACAGATGAAGAGGATCTTGGAGGTATCAACCTGCAAGAACTCCTGCTGCGGATGCTTGCGACCACCTTGCGGCGGCACGGAAGCGATGGTCCCTTCGATCAGCTTGAGCAGTGCCTGCTGTACCCCTTCCCCGGAGACATCGCGGGTGATGGAGGGGTTGTCCGACTTGCGGGAGATCTTGTCGATCTCGTCGATATAGACGATGCCACGCTGGGCCTTCTCTACGTCGTAGTCGCACTTTTGCAGCAGCTTCTGGATGATGTTCTCCACGTCCTCGCCCACATAACCGGCTTCGGTCAGGGTGGTGGCGTCGGCCATGGTGAACGGCACATCCAGCAGACGAGCCAGAGTCTCGGCCAGCAGGGTCTTGCCGCTACCGGTCGGGCCAATCAGCAGAATGTTGGATTTGCCGAGCTCCACACCACTGTTTTCGCCGCTGTTGCGCAGACGCTTGTAGTGGTTGTAGACGGCAACGGCCAACACCTTCTTGGCATACTCCTGCCCGATCACATAGTCATCGAGATGAGCGCGGATCTGATGAGGGGTCGGCAGCTCGTTACCATCGCGCTTGGGAGAGATCTCGCGGATCTCTTCGCGGATGATGTCGTTGCACAGCTCGACGCACTCATCACATATGTAGACGGAAGGGCCAGCGATCAGCTTACGCACTTCATGCTGGCTTTTGCCGCAAAAAGAGCAGTAGAGCAGCTTATCACCCTCACCCTTGCGTTTCTCTGTCATTCAGCAACCTCGTTTTATCAATAGAGGATGGATCGGCCTGTTGAGTTTACAACAGACCGGGACACCCTGCTCAGCTACGCTGGCTCAGGACACCGTCAACCAGGCCATAGGCCACGGCCTGCTCGGCGGACATGAAGTTGTCACGATCGGTGTCACGCTCGATGGTAGCCATGTCCTGACCGGTGTGGAACGCCAGGCGCTCGTTCAGGGTATTTTTAATCTTCAGGATCTCCTGGGCGTGGATCTGGATATCAGATGCCTGACCCTGGAAGCCACCCAGCGGCTGGTGGATCATCACGCGGGCGTTAGGCAGGCAGAAACGCTTGCCCTTGGCACCGCCAGCCAGCAGGAAGGCACCCATGGAGCAGGCCTGCCCCATGCAGACGGTGCTGACATCCGGCTTGATGAACTGCATGGTGTCATAGATGGACATGCCTGCAGTCACCGAACCACCCGGCGAGTTGATGTAGATATAGATGTCCTTGTCCGGATTCTCGGACTCGAGGAACAGCAACTGGGCAACCACCAGATTGGCCATGTGATCTTCAACCTGACCAGTCAGGAAGATCACCCGCTCTTTCAGCAGACGGGAGTAAATATCGTAGGAACGTTCACCCTTGGCAGTCTGTTCGACCACGATGGGGACCAGCGCATTGCTGGGAGAATCGGTCATATCGTTATAGTTCTTGTACATAAGGCATTGTCCCTAAAATAAAATGGCCCGAGTGGAGATCACACGAGCCATTATACTTAACAGTCTTGACCTTAAGTCAAATGTTCTTAGGCAGCGGCGCCAGACTTGTTGATCACTTCGTCAAAGGCAACCTCTTTTTCGGTCACTTGCGCTTTGGACAGGATCAGGTCGATGGCTTGATCTTCTACTGCCAGGTTACGAACGCCGTTCAGCATCTGTTCGTTCTTCTGGTAGTACTCGATCACTTCTTTCGGATCTTCGTAGGCAGTCGCCATGGACTCGATGATGCTGTTTACACGGGCATCGTCAGCCTTGATCTCGTTGGTGCGGATCACGTCACCCAGCAGCAGGCCTACGCGTACACGACGCTCGGCTTGAGCCTGGAACAGTTCAGCCGGCAGCTCGGGAGCGTTGCCGCCCTGGAAGCCACCGAAGCGCTGCAGAGCCTGCTGACGCAGTGCGTCGATCTCTTGAGCAACAGCTGCTTTCGGCAGGTCGATTTGGTTGGCTTCAACCAGACCGTTCAGAACCTGCTCTTTCACGCTGTTTTTCAGGGCTTGAGCCAGTTCGCGCTCCATGTTCTTGCGCACTTCGGCTTTCAGCTCTTCAACAGAACCGCTTTCGATACCGAAACGCTTCACGAACTCTTCGGTCAGCTCAGGCAGGATCTGCTCTTCAACCTTGATCAGCTTGGAAGCGAACTTGGCTTCTTTGCCTTTCAGGTTTTCAGCGTGGTAGTCAGCCGGGAAGGTCACTTCGATGGTGAACTCATCGCCCGCTTTCTTGCCCAGGATGGCGTCTTCGAAGCCCGGGATCATACGGCCAGCGCCCAGCACCAGGTTGAAGCCTTCAGCTTTGCCGCCGTCGAACTCTTCACCGTCGATGGAACCGACGAAGTCCATGGTCACACGCATGCCATTGGCAGCGGCAACATCGGCATCAGCCCAGGTAGCGTGCTGCTTGCGCAGGGTGTCGATCATGTTGGCCAGATCTTCATCCTTCACGGTCGCAACCGGCTTCTCGACCTTGATGGTCTCGAGACCTGCAACTTCGAACTCCGGATACACTTCGAAAGTGGCGGTGAATTCGAAATCCTGACCTTCTTTGATCTCTTTCGAATCCATGGTCGGGGCACCGGCCGGGCTCAGTTTGTTTTCGATGATGGCTTTGATGAAGTTGCTCTGCATCATTTCATCAGCAACGCGGGCGTGAGCCATGGCGCCGAACATCTTCTTGATGATGGCAACCGGAGCCTTGCCAGGACGGAAACCGTCGATGCGACGAGTTTTGGCCAGGCCATTCAATTCTTTACGCACAGCGGCGTCTACGGTAGCGGCCGGTACAGTGATGGTAAGACGGCGTTCCAGACCCTGGGTTGTCTCTACAGAAACTTGCATTCTTCTACCTCGTTCAACTCAGCACTGTGTGCTGACCCTTTATTGCCCCTGGGCAAAGCCCGGAGTCTTCCTGTTTATAAAGACAACGATATGTCTTTGTGATGAGAAAATATGACGCGGCATTATAGCGGCGCACTTTGGTCGAGTCGAGCCACACATCCCCCACATTGAGCGGCGTGCAAGCACAATTCGTGCAAAACTGCCCTTTATATGGGGAGAGAGGTGCCTGACTTCAACTATCCGATGGCAATAATTTTGCGTTTGCTCACCTTTTTTCATCCGAACGCCGCTTTATTGCCCATCTTTCGCCGAAAAACAGCCCACCGTTGCGGGCGGCGACTCAATTTGACCAGCCAAATGGCGATTGGACCAATCAACCATTGCGTCCCTACCCCTCCCTCGTTATGGTGGCAACCAAATTGATGATCTGGAGTCACTCACATGGCCTTTTTCCGCTTCTTGTTCAATCTGCTCTGGTTTGTACTGGGAGGTGTCTTTATGGGCCTGGCCTGGTGGCTGGCCGGTCTTGTCTGCTTTATCTCGCTGATCGGCATTCCCTGGGGACGAGCCTGCTTCGTGATCGGCACCTTTACCTTCTTCCCGTTTGGCAAGCAGGCTGTCAACCGCAAAACCATGACCGGCCAGAGCGATATCGGCACCGGCACTCTGGGGCTGATTGGCAACATCCTCTGGTTCGTGCTGATCGGTGTCTGGCTGGCCATAGGCCACATCGCTTCCGCACTGGCCTGCTTCGTGACCATTATCGGTATTCCGTTCGGTATCCAGCACCTCAAGCTGGCGCTGATCAGCCTGGCGCCCATTGGCCAGATGATTGTGACCAATCAGGAGGCTGAATCGGGCCGCTATATCCGCTAACTGCGGGAAATGCGCGGGCAGACGCTGCCCAGCAACGAAAAAAAGGGCAGACTAGGGTCTGCCCTTTTCTATTCTCTTTTGTTGAGGCCATCATGTTACCCAGTCACTTTTTCGCCAATCTCGCCCGCATGAAACTCATCTATCGCTGGCCCCTGATGCGCAACATCCAGCCGGAAAACATTGCCGAGCACAGCCTGCAGGTGGCCATGGTGGCCCATGCCCTCGGCATCATCAAAAACCGGCTGTTTGGCGGCAGCGTGAATGCCGACCGCGCCGCCGTGATGGCCCTCTATCACGACAGCAGTGAGGTGCTGACCGGCGATCTGCCCACCCCGGTCAAATACTTCAATCCCGAGATCGCCCGCGAGTACAAGAAGATAGAACTGGCCGCCGAACAGCGGCTGCTTGGCATGCTGCCGCCGGAACTGGTAGAGGATTTTCGCCCGCTGCTCGATTCGGCAGCCCAAGATGGCGAGCTGGCCAGGCTGGTCAAGGATGCCGATACCCTCTGCGCCTATACCAAGTGTCTGGAGGAGATCAACGCCGGCAATCGGGAGTTTGAACCAGCTCGCAAACGCCTCGAAGCCATGCTGGAAGCGCGGATGAGCGATGAGATGCGCTACTTTATCGACACCTTCGTAGCCAGCTTCTCCCTGCCACTCGATGAGCTTAACGCTCACTAAGCCAGTCTACATGACCTGAAAACAGAAGGGCCCGCCGGTTTGCACCGGCGGGCCCTTCGTTATTTATGGCGCATTAGATGCGGCGCATCAGTGACCCAGCTCGCGGGAAGGTACCAGACCGCTCGCCCGCCAGGCGGGATAGAGGGTCGCCACCAGACTCATCAGGATGGCGGCGCCCGTCACGATAAGCAGATCCTGCATATGCAACTCGGTCGGCAAGAAGTCGATAAAGTAGATATCCGGATTGAGGAAGCGGTGGCCGATGAGCTTTTCGACAACGCTCAAGATCTGGGTCAGCTTGCTCGAAAGCAGCCCGCCCAGCAGGGCACCGAGCAGGGCACCGGCCACGCCGTTGACCATCCCCTGAATAACGAAGGTAAGCCGGATCTGACCGGGGCTCGCCCCCATGGTCTTCAGGATGGCGATCTCGCTGCGCTTCTCGTTCACCGCCATCACCAAGGTGGAGACGATGTTGAAGCAGGCGACGGCCACCACCATCAGCATCACCACATACATGACGGTACGCACCATCTGGATGTCCTGATAGAGATAACCCTGGCTGTTCATCCAGCTGCGGATATAGACGTGATGGGGGAACTGCTGCGCGGCGGCGATCGTAATATTTTGTGCATTAAGCACATCGTTCACCCGCAGGCTGAAGCCCTCTACATCGCTGCCCATGCCGGTGATCGCTTGCGCATCGGCCAGATGCATAAAGCCGAGTAGGCCGTCGAGCTGACCGCCGATCTCCAGCAGCCCCACCACGGTCAGGGCTTCGCGCCGAGGATTCTTGATCCCCGCCTGATCGCCCCCTTGCGGCAGCAGCAGGGCGACCGAGTCCCCCACCTTGACCCCCAGCTTGTCGGCAATAGTCTTGCCCAAGATCACCCCACGTTCACCCGGTTGCAGCTCACGCAGACCACGGCCCGTCATGTATTTGCCTGCATCCGACAGATTGGCTTCCAGATCGGGTAACACAGCGCGCAGTTGTACCCCCTTGAGGGCAGAGCCATGCTCCAGCAGGCCATTGAGGCGAATGACCGGGGCAGCCGCCTCAACGCCCGGCTGGGCCAGCAGGTAGTCACGCAGACGCGGCCAATCCGGCAACGGCCGCTCGACGGCGTCCAGCTCACCTTGCGGCACCACGGAGAGCACCCTGTCTTTGAGCTCCCGCTCGAAACCGTTCATGGCGGAGAGGCCCAGGATCAACGCCATCACCCCGAGGGCGATACCGATCAGGGAAGAGGCAGAGATAAAGGCGATAAACCCGTTGCGACGGCGGGAGCGGCTATAACGCAGGCCCAGAAAGAGGGGCAGCGGTTTGAACATCAGGCAACCTCCGCCATCACGCCGCTCACCAGGGTCACCCGGCGATGGAGCTTGGCCGCGAGGCTCAAGTCGTGAGTCACCACCACAAACGCAGTGCCCAGTTCACGATTCAGTTCACACAGCAGTTCGTACACCGCGGTGGCACTGGCGTGATCCAGATTGCCGGTAGGCTCATCCGCCAGCACCAAGCTCGGTTCGTTGACCAGCGCCCGGGCGATCGCCACCCGCTGACGTTCGCCACCAGAAAGCTCGGAGGGACGGTGGTTCAAGCGATGGGAGAGCCCTACCCTACCCAACATTTTGGTCGCCTTTTCGGTGGCAACCGCCACCGACTCACCGGCGATCAGCAGCGGCATGGCCGCATTTTCCAGCGCACTGAACTCGGAGAGCAGGTGATGGAACTGGTAGACAAAGCCCAGCTCGCGGTTGCGAAAACGGGCTTGGGTACGGCTGTCCCAATGGTGGATATCCTCCCCTTTGAACAGCACGGCGCCGCTGGAGGGGTTGTCCAGCGCCCCCATCAGATGCAGCAGAGTGGTCTTGCCGGAGCCCGAGCTCCCCACTACCGCCAGCATTTCACCGGGCGCAACGCAGAGATCGATCCCCTTGAGCACCTGAGTCTCCAGCTCCCCCTCTTTATAGACATGATTGAGCGCCTGGCAGCGCAGCAGAGGTTCACGGGATACGGCTTCATTCATAACAGGGGCTCCACTTGCCTCGGTAACAACGCTGGCACCCGCAACTACGGGGGCACCAGTCACAACAGAAGATGCATTATTCACGGCATTACTCATAACGCAGCGCCTCGGCCGGTTTCACCCGTGCGGCGCGTGCCGCCGGGTAAAGGGTGGCACTGAAGCTCAGCAGCACGGCGCCCAGCAAGATGGTGATGACCTGAGCCGGCTCGACAATCACCGGCAAGCCACTGCCGCCCGCCGCCATATAGAGGTTGAGCCCCACCGCATTGAGCAGGGGGTTGAGACCCAAGGAGAGCGCCAGGCCCGCCAGTCCGCCAAACAGGGCGCCAATCACCCCGCTGGAGGCGCCGAGCACCATGAAGATTTTGACGATCCCCGATTCACTCATGCCCATGGTGCGCAGGATGGCCACTTCGCCCTCCTTGTCCGTCACCACCATCACCAGCGCGGAGAGGATGTTGAAAGTAGCGACGGCGATGATCAGCACCAGCATCAGCCCCATCATCCGTTTTTCCATGGCGACCGCCTGGAACAGCTCGCCCCGCTCGCGGCGCCAATCCTGCCATAGCAAGCCATCCGGCAGCGGCGTCTTGATCACTTCGTCAGCCGCAAAGGGATCATCGAGCCAGAGGCGAATGCCACCTACGGTTTCTGTCGGCAGACGCAGCAGCCGCTGGGCATCCCCCAGCGCGATCAGCGCAATCTGGTTATCCACATCGGCACCGACCCCGAAGATGCCGGAGACAGTAAAGAGGCGCTGGGCCGGTACCCGGCCAAACGGAGTGAAGCGGGTCCCCTCGGTCAGGATCAGGCGAACCTGATCGCCGATGGAGACATTGAGACGGCGTGCCACCCCCTGCCCCAGCACGATGCGGTAGTGGCCGGGCTGCAGGGTATCGAGGCGCCCCCCCAGCATCTGGCTATGGAGGATGTCATCCTTGGGCCACTTAGCAGGGTCGATCCCCTGCACGCTCACCCCGGTCAGTTGGCCAGGGCTTTGCAGCATCCCTTCGCTGTCGAGCATGGGGGCCGAGGCGACCACATGGGGTAATTTGGCCAGATCCGGCAAGCCTTGCGGGTCGGCATCAATGCGGCCAGCCTGATTGGTCACCACCACATGGGGGATCACCCCGAGGATGCGCCCTTTGAGCTGCCCTTCGAAACCGTTCATCACCGAAATGACCACCATCAGGGCGGCGACCCCGATGGCGATGCCAAAGGTAGAGAACAGGGAGATAAATGAGACGAAGCGATTGCTGCGCTTCGAGCCTGCATAACGCAGGCCGATGGCCAGCGAAAGGGGCTGAAAAAGTCCGGTCTTCAAGGATATGTACGTTGCCAACAAAATAAGATACCGGATAATAAAGGGAAACCGTCCATGACAACAAGGGATAGCCTCCATGCAGGAACAGTTCTTCAGCGTCACTCATGCCACGCCGGTCAATGTGATCCCCATGCCGGCCGACTTCCATCTCCCCTCGCTGGAGGAGCTGGACGCTGAGCTGCCGGAGCCCTTTCGGATCTCTTCGGCCATTACCTCCATCGATCTGGTGACCACTCGCCTGCTGCGCAACCAGAACGAGTCGATGCACGATCTGATCGAGATCGTCAATCAGCAGTCCCGCAAGATCGACATGATCATGGGCTATGTGCTCTCTCTGCAGGACCATCCGGAGCAGCGCTTTCACACCCTGCGCTTCGGGGCTGGCCAGCTCACCTACCTGCACCCCTATCATGGTCACGGGGATGCGCCGCACCTGCACCAGATCGTCCGCCTCAAGATCTTCCTGCGGGAAGAGGCGGCCGCCATCTACTGCTATGGCCAGGTCAAACAGCTTGACGGCGGTGAACATGGCACCCATGTGCAGCTCGACTATGTGCGGATCCGCGAAGATGACCGTGAACTGCTGGTTCGTGCCAGCCTCCACGTGCAATCGAAGCAGCTCAAGCTGCGCGCCCAAGAGCGTCAGCGCTAACCAGAGCGAACGTCAGCGATAGATAACGTCAACGTTAAAAGAATCGAACCATGCCAATGACACTCCCCGCCTTGCCCGCCAAAGCGGGCCAAAAGATCACGCTCGGCCAACTGGTCGGCAGCAGCCTCTCGCTAATTGCAGCCCGTCTCACCAATGAAGCCAAGGGGCCGGTACTGCTTATCACCGCCGATACCCCGAGCGCCCTGCGCCTGGAGCAGGAGCTGCAGTATTTGCTGACAGACAAGCAGCTAGCCGATCAGTCCGTGCCGGTATTGCTGTTCCCCGATTGGGAGACCCTGCCCTACGACACCTTCTCCCCCCATCAGGACATCATCTCCCAGCGGCTCGAGACTCTCTACAAGCTGCCGCAGATGAGCAAGGGGGTGTTGATTGTCCCCATCTCCACCCTGATGTTGCGCTGCGCCCCCCGGGTCTATCTCGACAAATACAGCCTGATGGTGAAGGCCGGCCAGCGCCTCAATCTGCAACAGCTGCGCGGACGCCTGGCCGAGGCGGGTTACGTGGCGGTGGATCAGGTGCTGGAACATGGCGAATTTGCCGCCCGCGGCTCCCTGCTCGATCTCTTCCCCATGGGCAGTAGCAGCCCCTATCGCATCGACTTCTTCGACGATGAAGTGGACTCCATCCGCCCATTCGATCCCGAAACCCAGCGCTCCAGCGAACCGGTCAAGACGGTCAGCCTGCTGCCCGCCCGGGAATACCCCACCGACGAGGCGGCCATCGAGCTGTTTCGTGGCCAGTTCCGCGAGCAGTTCGAGCTGTCGCGGGCAGAGGGCTCCGTCTATCAGGAGGTGAGCAAGGGGCGCTGGCCCGCCGGCATCGAATACTATCTGCCTCTCTTCTTCAACCAGACCGCCAGCCTGTTTGACTACCTGCCGGAAGAGACCCTGCTGCTCACCGTGGGGGATATCTACCCCGCCGCCCAGCGCTTCTGGAACGATATCGGCCAGCGCTATGAAGACAGACGCTGGGACAACACTCGCCCCCTGCTACCCCCGGCCCAGCTCTATCTGCCGGTGGAGCAGCTCTTTGCCGCCCTCGGCCAATATGGCGCGGTGCGGCTGCAAGAGGGCGCCACCGCGGGCGATGCCGGTCAGCACGATCTGCCCATCGAGGCGCTGCCGGATCTGCAACTCGATCACAGCAAGGAGCAACCCCTGCTGGCGCTCAACCAGTTCCTGCAAGGTTTTGCCGGGCGCACCCTGTTTGCGGTGGAATCCGAAGGACGGCGGGAGGTGCTCGGCGATCTGCTGGCGCGTATCTCCCTGCAACCCAAGGAGTTCCCCTCCCTCGACGCCTTTATGGCGAGCCCGGATCGCCACGGCCTGCTGGTGGCACCGCTTGAGCGTGGCTTCCTGTGGCAGGAGGTCGGTCAGGATCCACTGGCCCTGATCACCGAAACCGAGCTGCTGGGCGGCAAGGTGCGCAGCAAGCGGGCGCGGGAGAAGAGCAAAAACTTAAGCTCCGATGCGGTGATCAGAAACCTGGGCGAGCTGACCCAGGGTCAGCCGGTGGTCCATCTGGATCACGGGGTCGGCCGCTATCTGGGGCTCGAAACCATCGACGCAGGTGGTCTGCCCACCGAGTTTTTGACCCTTGAATATGCCGGCGGCGACAAGCTGTTCGTGCCGGTCACCAGTTTGCACCTTATCAGCCGCTACACCGGCTCTGATAACCCGCCCAGCCACAAGCTCGGCGGCGAAGCCTGGAGCAAGGCGCGGCGCAAGGCGGCGGAGAAGGTGCGCGACGTGGCAGCCGAGTTGCTGGATGTCTACGCTCATCGCGCCGCTCGCGCCGGGTTTGCCTTCAAGCACGACAAAGAGGCCTATCGCCAATTTGCCGCCAGCTTCCCGTTCGAGGAGACCGACGATCAGCTCAACGCCATCAATGCGGTGCTGGGGGACATGTGTCAAGCCAAGAGCATGGACCGACTGGTGTGCGGCGACGTGGGTTTCGGCAAGACCGAAGTGGCGATGCGGGCGGCGTTTGTGGCCGTCCATGGCGGCAAGCAGGTTGCCGTGCTGGTGCCTACCACCCTACTGGCGCAACAGCACTACGACAACTTCCGCGACCGCTTCGCCAACTGGCCGGTGCGGGTCGAGGTGCTGAGCCGCTTCCGCTCCGCCAAAGAGCAGAGCGCTGTGATGAAGGAATTGGCCGAAGGCAAGGTGGATATCATCATCGGCACCCACAAGCTGCTCGGCTCCGAGCTCACTTTCAAGGATCTGGGACTGCTCATCGTCGATGAGGAGCACAGATTCGGGGTGCGCCAGAAGGAGAAGATCAAGGCGCTGCGGGCCGATGTGGATATCCTCACCCTCACCGCCACCCCTATTCCGCGCACCCTCAATATGGCGATGTCCGGCATGCGGGATCTCTCCATCATCGCGACTCCACCCGCCAAGCGACTCGCCATAAAAACCTTCGTGCGCCAGCACGAACCGGCGGTGGTGCGCGAGGCGGTACTGCGGGAACTCAAGCGTGGCGGCCAGGTCTACTACCTGCACAACGACGTGGAGAGCATCGAGAAGTGCGCCGCCGACCTGACGGAGCTGGTACCCGAGGCCCGCATCGGCATCGCCCACGGCCAGATGCGCGAGCGCGACCTTGAGCGGATCATGTCCGACTTCTACCACCAGCGCTTCAACCTGCTGGTCTGCACCACCATTATCGAGACCGGTATCGACGTACCGAGCGCCAACACCATCATCATGGATCGGGCGGATCATCTCGGTCTGGCCCAGCTGCACCAGCTGCGTGGCCGGGTTGGCCGCTCTCATCATCAGGCCTATGCCTACCTGCTCACCCCCCATCCCAAGCTGATGACCAAGGATGCGGCCAAGCGGCTGGAGGCGATCGCCTCGCTTGAAGATCTCGGCGCCGGTTTTGCGCTGGCGACCCACGATCTGGAGATCCGTGGCGCGGGCGAACTGCTCGGCGACGATCAGAGCGGCCAGATTGAATCGGTCGGCTTCACCCTCTATATGGAGATGCTGGAGCAGGCGGTCGAGGCGCTGAAAAATGGCAAGGAGCCGCCGCTCGAGCAGCTGATGAGCCAGCACACCGAGGTAGAGCTGCGCCTGCCTGCGCTGCTGCCGGATGACTACATCCCGGACGTCAATATGCGCCTCTCCATGTACAAGCGGATCGCCAGTGCGGCGGATGAGCAGGAGCTGCGCGAGCTGAAAGTGGAGCTGATCGACCGCTTCGGCCTCTTGCCGGAGGCAACCAAAACCCTGCTGGAGCTGGCTGCCTTCC
The DNA here is from genome assembly GCF_049170755.1 of Aeromonas sp. 604176. NCBI lineage: Bacteria > Pseudomonadati > Pseudomonadota > Gammaproteobacteria > Aeromonadales > Aeromonadaceae > Aeromonas > Aeromonas sp. 604176. Next base: position 780 of record NZ_JAAKNE010000111.1, on the reverse strand, counting down.
GTCAGCGTGCCACCGCCCTTGGCATTCGCCGGGTGGAGATGAGCGAGCGCGGCGGCTATCTCGACTTCACCCAGGAGACCAAGGTCAATCCGGCCTATCTGGTCAAGCTGCTCTCCAGCCAGCCACGAGTCTACAAGATGGACGGGCCGACCCGGCTGCGTTTCCAGATGCCAACCCAGGAGCGCGCCATGCGCCTGAAACTGGTGGATGGCTTGCTGGCTGATCTGGCCAACAACAGCCTGTAAGCATTTGCAGTGCTGGCGGCGAGCCAGAGAGATAACGCCAACTAAAACGGGAGCCATATCGGCTCCCGTTTTTTATTTGCTATCTGACTACTGCGTACTATCAGCCCTGGTTGGCAGGATCCTCATGGGCGGAGAACTCGCGCATAAAGGCCTCGGCGCGCTCCACCATCTTGGTCGAGCCAACAAAGTAAGGGGTACGCTGGTGCAGCGCGGTGGGCTGGATATCCATGATGCGGCCAAAGCCGTCGGAGGCCTTGCCACCAGCCTGCTCCACCAGAAACGCCATCGGGTTGCACTCATAGAGCAGGCGCAGCTTGCCGTTCGGGGAATTAGTGCCGGACGGATAGATGTAGATACCGCCCTTGAGCAGGTTGCGATGGAAATCAGAGACCAGGGAGCCGATATAGCGGGAGGTGTAGGGTCTGTGGGTCGCTTCGTCGCGCTCCTGGCAATATTTGAGGTACTTCTTCACCCCGTCCGGGAACTTGATGTAGTTGCCCTCGTTGATGGAGTAGATCTTGCCCTCTTCCGGAAT